>PHEM01000148.1 GCA_002842935.1 Alphaproteobacteria bacterium HGW-Alphaproteobacteria-13
TGGCGTGGTAGAGAAACACCGAATGCATCGCCCGGCGCACAGTCTCGTTGCCGCGGAAGCTGAAGCTGAGGTTGGAGAGTCCGCCGCTGGTGCGCGCATAGGGGCAGGTGGCCTTGATCTCCTGCACCGCTTCGATGAAATCGAGGCCGTAGCGATCGTGTTCCTCGATCCCGGTCGCGACGGCGAAGATATTGGGGTCGAAGATGATGTCTTCAGGCGGGAAGCCGATGCCGGTCAGCAGCGCATAGGCGCGCTGGCAGATTTCGACCTTGCGCTGTTTCGTGTCCGCCTGGCCTGTCTCGTCGAAGGCCATGACCACCACCGCCGCGCCATAGTCCATGCACTTGCGGGCATGGTCGAGAAACGGGGCCTCGCCTTCCTTCATGCTGATCGAATTGACGATCGGCTTGCCGGGCACGCATTTCAGCCCCGCCTCGATCACCTCCCATTTCGATGAGTCGATCATCACCGGGACGCGCGCGATATCGGGTTCGGCGGCGATCAGCTTCAAAAAGATCGTCATCGCCCGCACGGCGTCGAGCAGTCCCTCGTCCATGTTCACGTCGATGATCTGCGCGCCATTCTCGACCTGCTGGCGTGCGACTTCGACGGCGGCGGTGAAATCGTCGGCGAGGATCAGCTTTTTGAACGCCGCCGATCCCGTGACGTTGGTGCGCTCGCCGATGTTGACGAAGGAAGAGGAAGAAAGAGAGGCAGTCATGAACAGTCCAGCAAAGAATCAGTCGGCAAGCGGGCGGGCGAGGACGAGGTCGTCATAGATTTTTCCGCCGACATCGAAGCGGCGCGTGCCGATATCGGCGAAGCCCTGCTTGCGATAAAAGGCGATCGCGCGGTGGTTGCGGGCATAGACGCCGAGCAGCAGGCGGCGATGCCCCGCCGCCGCCGCGACCGCGCACGCCATCAACGCCGCCCCCAGCCCCGTGCCGTGGAAGCGCGACAGGGCATAGATGCGCTTGAGTTCGAAGTCGCCGTCGCGCGCGGCGTCCAGGTCGGGCGCGCCGACCAGCGCATAGCCGACGGGCGCGCCGCCCGGCTGCGCCTCTGCCAGCCACGCCCGCGCGCCATCGGCCAGCAAGGCGCGATAGCTCTCCGCCCGATGCTTGGCGGCGCAATGGCCGACGATCGCGTCGCCGTCGATGACGCCCGCGAAGCTTTCGAGGAAAGTCGCCGCGCCGACCAGCGCCAGCGCGGCGGCGTCATCGCCCCCGGCTTCGCGGATCGTCCATGCAGGGTCCCTCTCCATCAGCCCGCCGCCGCCATGGTGAACGGCTCCAGCCCCGCCAGGCGCGTGCGCACCGGCACGCCGGGAATGCGGCGCGGCGCAAGGCCCGCGACCGCCTGCGCCATCGCCGCGATATGCGCGGGCGTCGATCCGCAGCAGCCGCCGAGGATATTGACTTGCCCATGCTCCGCCCATTCGCGCACCAACGCGGCGGTGGTGTCGGGCATCTCGTCATACTCACCCAGTTCATTGGGCAGGCCCGCATTGGGATAGACCATCACCAGCGTATCGGCGAGGTCCGACAACACCCGGACGTGCGGGCGAAGCTGCGCCGCGCCGAACGAGCAGTTCAGCCCGACCGTCAGCGGCCTTGCGTGCCGGACCGCGTACCAGAAGGCTTCGACCGTATGCCCCGACAGGTTGCGGCCCGACAGGTCGGTCAAGGTCATGGAGATCATCAGCGGCAGCTCGCGCCCGACTTTCGCCTCCGCCTCCAGCGTCGCGGCGATGCCCGCCTTGGCGTTCAGCGTGTCGAAGATCGTTTCGATCAGGATGAAATCGGCCCCGCCCTCCGCGAGCGCGACCACTTGGTCCATATAGACCGCCTTCAATTCGTCGAAGTCGATTTCGCGATAGCCGGGATTGTTGACGTCGGGCGACAGCGACAGCGTCTTGTTGGTCGGCCCGACCGCGCCCGCGACGAAGCGGCGGCGGCCGTCCTGTTTCTCAAACTTGTCGGCGGCCTCGCGGCCCAGCCGCGCGCTTTCATGGTTGATGTCGGCGACCAGATGCTCTGCGCCATAGTCGGCCTGGCTGATGCGGTTGGCGCTGAAGGTGTTGGTCGACACGATGTCGGAACCCGCCGCCAGATAGGCCTCGCCGATCGCCGTCACGACATCGGGGCGCGTCAGCGCGAGGATGTCGTTGTTGCCTTTCTGGTCATGCGTCAGGCCGAGGCTGCCCGCATAATCGGTCTCGACCAGCTTGCGGATCTGGATCTGCGTCCCCCAGCCGCCGTCGGTCAGCAGGATGCGCTCGCGCGCGGCGGCTTTCAGCGCTTCGCGAGCCGTGGTCATGCCGCTTTCTCCGTCGTCGCCGGAGCCGCCGCCGGGCGCAGGCCCAGCAAGTGGCAGATGGCGTAGCTCAGCTCCGCGCGGTTGAGCGTATAGAAATGAAAGTCGCGCACCCCGCCCGCATAAAGGCGGCGGCACAGTTCGGCCGCGATCGTCGCCGCGACGAGCTGACGCGCGGCGGGCAGGTCGTCCAGCCCCTCGAACAGCCCAGCCATCCACGCCGGGATCGCGGTGCCGCACATGTCGGCCATGCGCCGTGTCTGCGACACGTTCGACACGGGCAGGATACCGGGGATGATCGGCGTGTCGATTCCCGCCGCCGCCGCCGCGTCGCGAAAGCGCAGGAAGGCGTCGGGCGAAAAGAAGAATTGCGTGATCGCACGCGTCGCCCCGGCGTCGAGCTTGCGCTTGAGATTGTCGAGATCGGCCTCGGCGCAGCCCGCGTCGGGGTGCACTTCGGGATAGGCGGCGACCGAGATGTCGAAGGGCGCGATCGCCTTCAGCCCCGCGACCAGTTCGACCGCATTGGCATAGCCGTCCGGGTGCGCCCGATAGGGCGCGCCGCCCGGCATGTCGCCGCGCAGCGCGACGATATGGCGCACGCCCGCGTCCCAATAGGCGCGCGCGACCTCGTCGATCTCCGCGCGCGACGCCTCGACGCAGGTCAGGTGCGCGGCGGGCGGCACGGCGCTTTCCGCGGCGATACGGGCGACGGTGGCGTGCGTGCGCTCGCGCGTCGATCCGCCCGCGCCATAGGTCACGGACACGAAGCGCGGGCCGAGCGGCTCCAGCGTGCGGAACGTGTCCCACAGCTGTGCCTCCATCTTCTCCGTCTTGGGGGGGAAGAATTCGAAGCTGACGCCGATGTCGCCGTCGAGATTGGCGAACAGAGGCGAGGCCGCGGCGCGGCGCGCCTCCGCCGCTGCGTTCAGGGAAGTGGTCATGCCGCAAGCCTTTTGCTCTGTGCGCCCTCTGGGACGGGGGATTGATCTTCGTCGCTGCGCCGCCGGCCGAGCCACAGCTTGACCGCCAGCGGCCCGCCTTCCAGCGTCTGCGTGGTTTCGAGCAGCAGGCCCGCGGAGGCGAACCAGCCGCGAATCTGCGCGTCCGAAAAGCCCAGACGCGCATGCGCCGCCAGCGTGCGCAAATCTTCCTGCTCGTGCGGCGCGAAATCGACGATCAGCAAGTGCCCGCCGCCGCGCAGCACGCGCCCGGCCTCCGCGATCACGCGGTCGGGTTCGTGCGCGAAATGCAGCGCCTGATGGATGATGATGCTGTCGATGCTGGCGTCGTCCATCGGCAGGTTCAGGAAATCGCCCTGCACCAGATCGACCGGCACGTCCTGCTCCGCCAGCTTGGCGCGCGCGAGGCGCAGCATTTCCGGGCTGCGGTCGAGCGCGGTGACGCGGCGCGCGCACGGCGCGAAGATTTCCGCCATGCGCCCCGTGCCCGTGCCGATGTCGAGCAGGTGGCCAAGACGGCGGCCCGCGACCATCGCCAGCATCGCCGCCTCGACCTCGCTTTCCGCGACATGGCGCGACCGGATCGCGTCCCATTCGGCGGCATGGTCGGCGAAATAGCGTTCGGCGGCGGCGGCGCGTTCGGCGCGCACGGCGGCGAGGCGGCGGGCGTCATAGGCGATCACCAGCGCCTCGCGCTGCGAATGCGGCCAACTGCCCGCCTGCGCGATCGCCTCGCCGATCGGGCCGCTTTCGACGATGCGCAGAAACACCCAGCTTCCCTCGCGCCGCCGCTCGACCAGCCCGGCCTCGACGAGGATGCGGACGTGGCGCGACACGCGCGGCTGGCTTTGGGCCAGCACCGCCGCCAGTTCGCCGATCGCCAGCTCCATCTCGCGCAGCAAGGCGACGATCCGCAGCCGGGTCGGGTCCGCCAGCGCGCGGAAGATGTCGAGCAAATCGGTCATGGCAGACGCATATAAAGAAATCTTTATATAGCGTCAACAACTGGAATATCCCTTGAAAATCGGGGCTTGGCGACCCGCCGGGAATGGCTTTTCGGACGAATGAAGGCGGCGCGCGGCAAAAATGCCGTTGCGCACGATTCGGGCAGACGGTAGGTCCGGGGGCGATTGGCAATCCGCCGGATCGAGTGGTTCGCATCCGAATGCCGGTCGATCTGTTCCATCAAGAGGGGTTTCCCACATGAAGAAGTCGATCACTCTGTCGCTCGTTCTCGCGGCCTCGCTGGGCCTCGCCGCTTGCGCCGACAAGGCTGCCGACGACGCCGCTGCCGTCACCGAAGACGCCGCGGAGACCGTCGAAGGCGCGGCTGACAGCGCGCTGGAAGCGGCCGAAGGCGCCGCCGACGCTTCGGCTGCCGCCGCGGACGCCGCCGGCGACGCCGCCGTTGCCGCTGGTGAAGCCGGTGCCGACGCGGCTGCCGACGCCGCCGCGACCGCGAAGGACAAGGCCGGCGAAGCCGCCGCTGCCGCCAAGGAAGCGACCGACGCTGCCAAGGCTGCCGTGGCCGAAATCAAGAAATAAGCGTCTTTCGGCTTCGGCCAAGGGAAAAGGGGGTCGCCGGTGTCCGCACCGGCGGCCCCTTTGCTTTGGCGCTATCCGGTTGCAAAGCCTTTTCGCGGCGGTTAGGTCTGCGCGTCAGCGACCGGCTTTCCGGCTGGCCGTCCATCGAAAGGATTTGTCATGCGCAAGATCATCATCGCCTCCATGGCCGCCGCGGCCTTCAGCCTCGCCGCCTGCTCGGAAAGCGCGCAGCAGGAAGCATCGGAAGCCGCTGACGCCGTTGCCGACGACGCGGCCGCCCTGGGCGATGCCGCCGCCGAAGGCGCGGCCGACGCCGCCGACGCGACCGCCGACGCCGCCAAGGACGCGGGCAACGCCGTCGAAGGCGCCGTGAATGCCGCGGGCGACGCCGCCGCCGAGGCGGGCGACAAGATCGCCGAGGAAACCCGGAAGGCCGAAGCCAACGACAAGAACTGAGTCGCCGGCAGCTTTATCGAAAAGGCTCCATTCCACGCGAATGGGGCCTTTTTCGTGGGAGAGACACGTCATGACCGACCGCAAAGCCCTGACGGCGCCGATCGCGGCGCTCGCGCTCCTGCTCGTCGCGGGATGCAGTCGTACCGACAATGAACCGGGTCCCGGCGGCGTCACCGTCAGCGAGGCCAAGGCGCTCGACGACGCGGCCGAAATGCTCGAAAGCCGCGACGGCACGGCGGAAGCGGCACCGAAGAAGTAGGCGACGGTTTTTCCCTTCGACACCGCGTTTTTGTTTCACGCGAAGGCGCGAAGAGGTTAGCTCGCGGGCGTGGGACAGGAATATCTCACACAAAGACACAAAGAGGGCAGTTCGTCCTGCCCCGACGTTTCCCACCGCGAAGCGGCTTTTCTTTTGGACATACCGCCTGGGCGGCGGGCAACATTTGCGACACGACGCGCCCTCTTTGTGTCTTTGTGTGAGACTTTCTTCTTCGCGCCTTCGCGTGAAACAAAATAGTACAACGGCGCTTCCTTGCGCGGCAACGATGGCGTAAACTTGACTCACTCCGCAACTGGCGCTGAAGATGGAGTCCCATCGGGAAGCGGGGTTTCGAACAGCCGCGCGCCTGGGTGATCCATTGCCATCGCGAGGAGCATCCGCATGACCGAACCTGCCCCCGAAACCACGATCGTCTTCCTGCTGTTTCCCGGCATCACACAGCTGGATTTCACCGCCCCCGCCCAGGCGCTTTGCCGCATGCCCGGCGCGCGGCTGGCGGGCGCGGCGGCCAGCCTCGACCCGATTGCGACCGACAGCGGCTTTTCGATCCTGCCGACCCATGATTTCGCCGATTGTCCCCAGGCGGACATCCTCTGCATCCCCGGCGGCCATGGCGTCGCCGACGCGCTGGGCGACGCCGCGACCATCGATTTCATCGCGCGGCAGGCGGCGGGCGCGGCATGGGTGACGAGCGTGTGCACCGGCGCCTTCCTGCTCGGCCGCGCCGGGCTGCTCGACGGCAAGCGCGCGACGACGCACTGGGCCTATACGCACCTGCTGCCGCGCGTCGGCGCCGTGCCCGCGCCGGGCCGCGTCGTCGAGGACGGGCGGATCGTCACCTGTGGCGGCGTGACCTCCGGTCTCGACTTCGCGTTGACGCTGATCGCACGCCTGTCGGGCGACAGGGCCGCGCAGGCGATCCAGCTTGCCATCGAATATGATCCCGCCCCGCCCTTTCCCGGCGGCCACCCCGACCATGCGCCCGAAGCCATGACGGCGAGCCTGAAAGCGCGCGTCTATGACGCGGCGGCGGCGCGGATGGAGGCGGCGCTTAAGGCTTAAGGCCGCGTACTCCCGCGAAAGCAGGGACACGATGGTGTTTCCTTCAGGCCGATCGCGCTCTACCCGCAGTCCGCCAGCGCGATCTCGTACAGTTTCGGCCAATACTTCCCCGTTACGAACAGCCTTTTCCCCTTGGCGTCCCACGCGATGCCGTTGAGCACGGCGTCCAGCCCGCGCGCGCCCGCATCCGTCCGCAGTCCCGTCAGGTCGATCATGGAACGGACATCGCCGCTGTCGGGATCGATCCGCACGATCATGTCGGTCATCCAGACATTGGCCCAGATCTCGCCATCGATCGCTTCCAGCTCGTTGAGCCTCGCGAGCGGACGGCTGCCGACGCGCACCGTGACACGCCGCGTCTCGCGCATCGTCGCGGGGTCGAAGAAGCGTAGCGTCGGCGTGCCGTCGCTCAGCACCAGGCTGTCGCCATGGATCGCGACGCCCCACCCCTCGCCCTCATAAGCGAAAGTGCCGAGCGGTTTCAGGTCACCGATCCGCCAGCGATGGCCGACGCCGCCAAATCTCCGACCGAACCGCGGGTTGTCGTCACCGCGCAAAGCTATGAACAAGTACTCAGCCGTCTTGAGAAATCAATTGCCGAAAACAAAATGGGGCTGGTTGCCCAGGCTAGCGCCAGCAAAGGCGCCGCCAGCCGTGGCGTAAAAATTCCCGGCAATACCGTGCTCATGGTGTTTCGTCCCGACTTCGCCATCCGCATGCTGAAAGCCAGCATTCCGGCCGGCATTGAAGCGCCGCTACGCATCTACGTCACCGAAAATGC
>PHEM01000149.1 GCA_002842935.1 Alphaproteobacteria bacterium HGW-Alphaproteobacteria-13
CCAGCAGGAAGGGCAGCGTCGTCCCCGCGAAGGCGGGGACCGTTAGCGGCATGGCTCCAGCGGTCCCCGCCTTCGCGGGGACGACGACTCGCTGCACCATCCACGCCCCTCCGGCCGCGAGCGCGGGAAAGACGGCGAGATAGAACGACAGCAGCACGACCGCGACCCAGCCGAGCCATGCGGGCATCGCCGCCTGATAGGTGAAGGCGGTGGCGATCCAGTTCAGCCCCAGCGCGAAATGGCCGACGCCGAACGCCCAGCCGACGCCGATCGCGCGGCGCGCACTGGCACCGCGCGCGACCAGCGCCATCCAGCCCGCGAACGCCAGCAAGGTCAGCGGCCAGAGGTGAAGCGGCGCGAACCCGGTCGCGGAGACGAGACCGAGCAGCAGCGCGGCGGATTTCGGCCGACGCGCGGCCAGAGCGGCGATGCGGGAGGAAAGCCTGGTCACGGGCGCTGCCTTAGCCGCGCGCCGCGCGGGTCGCCAGAGCCTATATCGCCGGGGATGCGCTTGCCGGGACGCCGCTCTTCCGGCAAAGGGGGCGGGATTTGAAAGCATTGGAACGATGAAGCGCCTTGCCGTCTATTGCGGGTCCGCGACTCCCGCCGATCCCATCTATATCGAGACCGCGCGCCATGTCGGCCGCACCCTGGCCGCGCGCGGGATCGGCGTCGTCTATGGCGGCGGGCGCCTGGGACTGATGGGCGCCGTCGCCGACAGCGCGCTGGCGGCGGGCGGCGAAGTGATCGGCGTGATTCCCGACGCGCTCGTCGAAACCGAAGCCGCGCACCGGAACCTGACCGAGCTGCATGTCGTATCGGGGATGCACGAGCGCAAGCGCCTGTTCACGGACCTGTCCGACGGTTTCCTGACCATCCCCGGCGGCGTCGGCACGATGGACGAGCTGTGGGAAGCGATCAGCTGGGCGCAGCTCGGCTATCACCGCAAGCCGGTGGGGCTGCTCAATGCGGCGGGTTTCTATAACGACCTGATCGCCTTCAACCGCCGGATGGTCGACACCGGCTTCATCCGTCCCGCCCATGCCGCGATCATGATCGTCGATGCCGGTATCGACGAACTGCTCGACAAGATGGCGGATTACCGGCCGCACGAGCCGATCTTTGCGATGAAGGCCGACGATCTGTGAGGGCGGAGACTCTCTAGGTCCGTTCGTGTCGAGCGAAGTCGAGACACCCATCAGTGTAGCGCCCTGCCGATGGGTGTCTCGACTTCGCTCGACACGAACGGATACGAGGTCAAATCCTCGTCGCGCCCTACCCCGCGTGGGCGTCGCGCAGTTCGCGTTTCAGCACCTTGCCGATCGGGCTGCGCGGCAGTTCGTCCACCACCCTGATCGCGCTCAGCCGCTGCGTCTTGCCGACCTTGGCGTTGCAGTCGGCGCGCACCGCCTCGGCATCGGCGCCGGGTTTCAGGACGACGAAGGCGACGGGGGTCTCGCCCCATTCCTCGCTGGGCATGCCGACCACGGCGGCCTCGACGACGCGATCGTCGGCCAGCAGGATCGCTTCTAGATCGCTGGGGAAGATGTTGAAGCCGCCGGAGATGATCATGTCCTTCGCACGGTCCATCAGCGTCAGGAAACCATCCTCGTCGAAACGGCCGATGTCGCCGTGGCGATAATAGAGATTCCCTTGCCCATCGTGCCAGTGCATCGCCTTGGTGGCGTCGGGCCGGTTGTTGTAACCCGTCATCATCGCGGGGCTTCGCCCGACGATCTCGCCGGCCGCGCCTTGCGGCAGTTCCTTGCCGTCCTCGTCGATCACCTTGGCGATATGGCCGGGCGCGGGACGGCCGACCGTGTGCAGCTTGTCGGGATATTTATGCGCTTCCAGCAGGAAGGTCGCGCCTCCTTCGGTCATGCCGTATATTTCGATCAGCCCGCCGGGCCAGCGCTTCAGCACGTCGGCCTTCAGTGCCGCCGGGAAAGGAGCCGATGTGCAATATTTCATGACGAAGCTGTCGAGGTCGAACCTGTCGAAATCGCCCTGCGCCATGATGCGGCGATATTGCACGGGCACCAGCATCGTGTTGGTCGCGCGCTCGCGCTGGGCAAGCTCCAGAAAGCCGTGGGCGTCGAATTTCTTCATCAGCACGATCTGCCCGCCGGACCCGATCGTGGGCAGGAAGCTCGCCATCGTCGTGTTCGAATAGAGCGGCGTCGACAGGATCGTCACGGCGGCGGGACCATAAGCGGGCGCGCCGCGCTGGATATGCTGCCAGCGCATCGCGTGGCTGTGGACGATGCCCTTGGGCGTGCCCGTCGTGCCCGACGAATAGATGATGTTGAACCCGTCGAGCGGGTCGATGGCGACGGGTTCGGGCCGCGCGCCTTCGGCGGCGATCCACTGGCCCAGCGGGACGCCGACGTCGCTGCCGTCCATGGCGATGCGGTCGCGCGCCGCGACATGCTGTCCGGCGAGGCTCGCGGCGGCGGCGCTGTCGAGGAACAGATGGCGCGCGCCGGTGTCGGCGATCATCGCCGCCATCTGCTCGCCCGTCGCGCTGTTGGTGATCAGGCCCGCGACGCCGCCCGCACGCAGCGTGCCGAGGATGGCCGCCACTTGCTCGACGCTGTTGAGACCCGCGATCGCCGTGCGGTCGCCCTTGCCGAACCCGTCGTGTTGCAGGCGGGCGGCGATCCGGTCCATCAGTCCATCGAGTTCGGCCCATGTCAGCCGCCGCGCCGGGTCGGCGGCCGCGATGGCGTCGGGGCGCTCGGCCGCATGGGCGCGGGCCAGGTCGGGAAGAGTCGCGAAATCGCTGGCGAGAAGATCGGCACTGGTCATGGCCGACTCGTTAGCACAGCGGCGGGGCGGCGCAAGGAGGGGGCGCAGCTTGCTTGACCAATAGTTTCCGTCCGCTACTCATCACGGACATAAAGAAACATCTAGACCGGAGAGGAAGCCCGATGCATCCGTCTGTCCACGCCAGCACACATCCCGACAAGGCCGCCGTCATCGTTGCCGAAACCGGCGAGACGATCAGCTTTGGCGCGCTGGATGCCGCCTCGAACCGGGCGGCTCAGCTTTTCCGGGCGCATGGGCTGGGGCATGAGGATGTCGTCGCCTTCATGCTCGACAACACGCCGCATTATTACGGGCTGACGTGGGGGGCGCAGCGCGCGGGGCTGCGCTATGTCTGCATCTCGTCGCGGCTGACGCAGGACGAGACCGACTATATCCTCGAAAATTCGGGGGCGCAGATGCTGGTCGTATCCGCCAGCCTCGCCGCCGCCGCGCAGCAGCTTCAGACGCAGATCACGCGCTTCTCGATGGGCGGCGACATCCCCGGCTGGCCAAAGGTGGAAGAGGCGATGGCCGCGATGCCCGCGACGCGAATCGCCGACGAGCGCGCGGGCGTCGACATGCTCTATTCGTCCGGCACCACCGGGCGGCCCAAGGGCGTGCGCATGCCCTTGCCCGAAGAACCGGCGATCGACGCCACGAACAATCTGATCGAACTGGCGAAGCTGGCGTTCGGGCTGAACGCCGACACCGTCTATCTGTCGCCCGCGCCGCTCTATCACGCCGCGCCGCTGCGCTGGTCGATGACGGTGCAGCGCCTCGGCGGAACGGTGGTGCTGATGAAGAAATTCGATCCGGAAGGCGCGCTGGCGGCAATCCAGCATTATCGCTGCAACGCCGCGCAATTCGTGCCGACGCATTTCGTGCGGATGCTGAAACTGCCGGACGAGGTGCGCGCGCAATATGACGTGACGTCGATGAAATGTGCGATCCACGCCGCCGCGCCGTGCCCGGTCCCCGTCAAGGAGGCGATGATCGACTGGTGGGGACCCGTGCTCTTCGAATATTATGCGGGTTCCGAAGGCAATGGCATGACCTTTGCGACCAGTCCCGACTGGCTGGCGCACAAGGGTACGGTCGGGCGGGCGATCAGCGGCACGCTGCACATCGTCGGCGAGGATAATGAGACGGAATTGCCGCCGCGCCAGGAAGGCACGGTCTTCTTCGAAAGCGACATGGTCTTCGAATATCACGACGATCCCGAAAAGACCGCGTCGAGCCGCAATTCGAAGGGCTGGTCGACGCTGGGCGACGTGGGCTGGGTCGATGAAGAGGGTTTCCTCTATCTGACCGACCGCAAGAGCTTCATGATCATCTCGGGCGGGGTGAACATCTATCCGCAGGAGATCGAGAATCATCTCGTCACCCACCCCCGGGTCGCGGATGTCGCCGTGATCGGCGGCCCGCACGAGGAAATGGGCGAGGAAGTGATCGCGGTCGTCCAGCCCGCCGACATGGCCGACGCGACCGACGCCTTCCGCGACGAACTGGGTGCCTATGCGCGCGAGAAACTGTCGGGCGTGAAAGTGCCGCGCCGCATCGATTTCATGGAGGCGCTGCCGCGTCACGACACGGGCAAGCTCTACAAGCGGCTGCTGCGCGACCAATATTGGGAAAAGGCGAAGACGGGGACGGGGATTGGGACGGGGAATTGACCATGGCCGCACGCGTTGAATTCTTCTTCGACCTGTCCAGCCCATGGACCTGCCTTGCCTTCCACAACCTGCCCGGCGTGCTGGCGCGGACGGGGGCGAGCGCACGCTATCGGCCGATCCTGGTCGGCGGCGTGTTCAACGCCGTCAACCCCGCCGTCTATGCCGCGCGCGAGCAGGCCGGAAACCGGCGCATGGAGCATAGCTGGAAAGTGCTGAAGGACTGGGCGCGGCTCGCGGGCGTGCCGATGAACTTCCCGTCGCAGTGGCACCCGGCGAAGAGCGTGCAGGCGATGCGTTTCGCCTGCGCGCTGGAGGAGGATCAGGACGCGCTCGTCCGCTTCGCGCGCGCGGCCTTTGCCAGCTATTTCGACCGGCAGGAGAATCTCGACGATCCCGACGTGCTGCAAGCCGTCGCCGAGGCCGAGGGGCTGGACGGCGCGGGCGTTCGCGCGGCGGCGGGCACGGACGCCGTCAAGGCGCGGCTGCGCGCCAATACGGAGGAACTGGTCGAGCGCGGCGGCTATGGCTCGCCAACGATCTTCGTCGACGGTACGGACATGTATTTCGGCAACGACCAATTGCCGCTCGTCGAGGCGGCGCTGACAAAGGCTTGAAGGATTCTCCCATGAAGGACCGTATTTCGATCACCATGCTGGACGGCGGCATCGCCGACGTCCGCCTGATCCGCGCCGACAAGATGAACGCGCTCGACGCCGCCATGTGGTCGGCGCTGATCGAGGCGATCGACGAGCTGAAGGCGAAGCCGGGCCTGCGCGTCGTGGTGCTGTCGGGCGAGGGGCGCGCCTTCTGCGCGGGTCTCGACCTGACGAGCCTGAGCGCCGAGCGCGATCCGGGCGCGAGCAGCGCGGGCGGGACGCTGTCGGAACGCACGCGCGGCGTCTGCAACAACCCCCAATATGCCGCCTGGGGCTGGCGCGAACTGCCCGTGCCGGTGATCGCGGCGGTGCACGGCGTGGCGTTCGGTGCGGGTAGCCAGATCATGGCGGCGGCGGACATTCGCATCGTCCACCCCGACACGCGCATCGCGATCATGGAAATGCGCTGGGGCCTTGTCCCCGACGTCGCGGGCATGGCGCTGTGGCGCACGCAGGTCGCCGACGATGTGCTGCGCGAACTGGTCTACACCAATCGCGAATTCAACGGATCGGAAGCGAAGGCGCTGGGCCTCGCCACCCATGTCTCCGACGATCCGCTGGCGAAGGCGATGGATCTGGCGCGCGTGATCGCCGACAAGAACCCCCACGCGATCCGCGGCGCCAAGCGCCTCTGCAACATGCTCGCCAACGCGACTGATCCCGAAATATTGCAGGCCGAAAGCGACGAGCAGGTGAAGGTCATCCGCACCCCGAACCAGATGGAGGCGGTGATGGCGGGGATGGAGAAACGGCGGCCGAATTTCGTGGATTGAGGCTAGTGAGGATTGCTATAATTGCCGAGGATTTGGGGTTCGATGATCTGTAAAATCGCAAATTATGCTGCGTAGCCATTGCCTCAAAGTATCAAGCCCTTGCATCTTGTAACGTAACGAGATACACTCAATCATGATAGTCGGATTTCGGCACAAGGGGCTTGAAGCCTTCTATCGCACTGGCACGACAAAGGGTGTTCAGGCTGCCCATGTGAAGAAGCTCCGCAACATCCTCGGCCTGCTCGATGTTGCGGCAGGGCCGGAAGACATGAATTTGCCGTCCTTCAAGCTGCATCCGCTGAAGGGCGACCTGAAGGGCCATTGGTCGGTTTGGGTCAATGGAAACTGGCGTGTCACGTTCCGCTTTGTCGGCACTGATGCCGAACTTGTCGATTATCAGGATTACCATTGAGACGATGACGATGATGCACAATCCTCCTCACCCTGGCGAAATGCTCCGCGATGAGGTCATTGCGGAACTGGGCCTGTCCGTCACCGAGGCCGCCGGGCGGCTCGCCATGTCGCGGGTCGCCCTGTCGCGTGTGCTGAACGGCAAAGCCGCGATCAGCCCCGATCTCGCGGTGCGGCTCGAACAGGCTGGTGCCAGCACGGCGCGCGCGTGGCTCGCGATGCAGGCGAACTATGACTTGTGGCGCGCCATGCAGCATGAGCAGCCGCCGGTGCGGCGCTTGCAGGATGCTGCCTGATCAAAGCAGCGCCAGAAACCGCGCCGCATGGTGCCAGTCGGCCGCGCGCCGCGCGCGCGCCTTTTGCGCTTCGCTGTCGGCGCCCCAGCGGCGTTCCTGATACAGCTCGTCGAGCGCGACCGCATCCCACAGCGCCGCCGCCTCGAACGCGCTTTCGGCCAGCGCCAGCCCCGCGACCAGCGAGCCGCCGATGGTGACGAGCGGGGCGAGGGCGGCGAGGCGGAACGGGTCGTGCGCCCGCACCGCGTCTTGCAGCGCCGCGACCGTCGCGGCGGGCTGGTCGATCGGCAGCACGCCTTGCGCCAGCGCGAATTCGACGCCGTAGCGCGCCTCCGCCCACGCCAGCAGCGGGTTCCACGCCCCGGCCTGTTCGGCCTGCAACGCCGTGTCGCGGTCGTCGCGATAGCAGAAGAGGTCGCTTTGCGCATAGGCCGCGATGGGTTCGGCGAAGGCGGCGGGATCGGGTTTCGCGAGGTCGAGGGCGGCGTTGGCGAGACCCGTCAGCGGCATCGAGGCGGGATCGATCGTCTCCCCCTGCGCCTGCCATTCGGCGGCGATCGCTTCGGCCAGCGCCCGGCTTTCGATGACCAGCGGCGCGCGAGCGGGCGTGCGGACGGGGCGGCCGTCGAGCGCGATGGCCCAGCCGCCATCCTGTTGCACGGCGGCGGCTTCTTTCCAGAAGCGCTTCACGGGGTGCGCGGCGTGCGCCAGCGGCGCGCGAGAATCTTTGGCATCACGGCGAAATCGAAGACGCCGAACAGCACGACGGCCACACCG
>PHEM01000150.1 GCA_002842935.1 Alphaproteobacteria bacterium HGW-Alphaproteobacteria-13
GAGAGACCTCCTGAAGAGGCCCGGGGTTTGTCCGGGTGTCCGTTCGGATGGATCCGCCCGGGGGCCTCACAAGGCCCCAAGCCCGCTTTCCTCTCACCGACATTCAGACCGTAGCTCGGACTGAGCGCATGAGCACATCATTCCAGTCGTCGCCGGTTAGCTCCGGACGCCTGGTGACAATCAGCCGCCCTTCACAAGCGTAGGCCTCTCGCGCACGCTCTTCAGCAAGGTGCCCGCCCGCATCATTGTCGACAAAGAGATACAGCTGGTGCACCGATTCCGGGATTGTGGCCAAGCCGAAGCGTTCGTTTCCTAGCGTCGCCCAGCAGGGAACCTTGAACATTTGCATCGCTGAGAGGGCCGTTTCGTTTCCCTCTGCGAGGCCAAGGCGTCCCCCATTCGGGTACGCGAAACGCACCGCCCCAGAACCGGGGCTGCCTAACGCACGCCTGGGCTGATCGAAAGAAGCCAAGCTGGTTTTGTCGAGGTCAAGGAAGGAGCGGTGCAGCGCCAGAATTCCTGCATCATTGCGCACGGCCGCCACCATCGCGGGTAGAAACCGGACAGCACCCTTTGGCCCCAGCGGCATATGCGGGTGGAAACGCAGCTCCGGCGAAGAAATCGTGATGCCTCTGGACACGAGGTACTTCTCGGCGGGGCTGCCAGCGATGGTCGATGCCTCACGCCAGAGCCTCAGCGCATTGCGATTGGCGACTTCCTCGCGCGGTTCGGCCACGATCGGACCACTCGTGCCATCGAACAGGTCCGCAATTCGTATTCCGAGCCCGGCCATGGCTTCTATCACCGCCTCGTTCGTGCAGCCGGCAAAGCAATGAACAAGAATTGCGCGCTTTCCGAGTGTGATGCTTAGCGAAGGAGTGCGATCGTCGTGGGCCGGGCAGCAGCACATTCCGCGCGAACGCGACCAGGCACCGCCCAGCTGCTCGACTATCTTGCGCGCGCGGTTTTCCAGTTGCAGACCTTGGAATTGGGATGATCGGTGTTGGTGCATGGGGCATCTCCATCGTAACGTGCCTCCACCCGCGCAGCCTCCGCTCTGCGTCGCTGACGTTTCATTTTCCTACATCACATGTTCTATATATGTTCTTTCCCGATTCGACCACCAAAGGATTCGGGAATGAGACTGAAATGGGCAGTAGTTGCAGGGGCAACGACAGGACTTGGGTCCGTCCTCCCCGCTCACGCGCAGGAGATGGAGCCCCCTCAGATGACCGTTGCCTCGGAGTTGACGACCGACGGCTTCCGCGTTGCAGAAGGGGCTGATGGCTTCCTTCTCGTCGAACATGGCATTTGGAGAAAGCCTCCAACGATCTGGTCCGAGCCGCCGGCTACCGATACGGGTCGAACCTATCTGCCCTATCGATATCCAAAGCCCCAAGGCAGCGCGCCATCGGGATTCCGTCGGGCAAGCTACCTTCCTCATGTTTACGCTGCTGAGGCTCAATACTCGCTACCAAGCGGCCTTCTCGACGCTCTTGTATGGACGGAATCACGATATAATCCGATGGCCATCAGCAAGGCCGGGGCCGCAGGTTTGGGGCAATTGATGCCAGGGACAGCGCGGGACCTTGGCGTTTCAAATCGCTTCGATCCCAAGGCGAACATCTTGGGTGCGGCCCGATACCTACGCCAGATGCTGGACAAGTTCGGGGTAGTTCATCTGGCCCTCGCTGCCTACAACGCAGGTCCAGGTGCCGTCGAGCGCGCAGGCGGTATTCCTCGCAATGGCGAGACGCCGGCCTATGTGCGCGAAGTGCTGCGCCATTGGCGTTTTTGAACGGGGGGTGTTGTGAGCGCGGGTCGAATACGCGTCTCGGGAATTTTAAGCCGCGGTAGACGCGGGATGTTCCTGACCACGACAGACGAAGTCGTCTGGATCATCGAGAGCGAAGAACCCGAATGCGAATTCGTCGGATCAGCGGTGATTGTCGAGGGGGTTGTCGCAGGTCGAGATCGTTTGCGCGCAGACTGGATTGGACCGGTCTGATCGATGCCATAGTTATCAGGCTGCGCGCTTCCCTGCCTTCTTGATGTCGATCACCTTCCCGCCGCTCAGATAGTCAGCCCAGTCCTGCATCATCCGGCGCCGGGGAGCCAGATATTCAGCGGCATTGTAAGCTCCACGCACGTCGTTTTTCTCCGAATGCGCGAGCTGTAGTTCGACCCAATCCTCATGGTATTTCCTGATCCACATGGGCGGCTTGCCGAACTCGACCAACTGCTCATTGGCCCAGGTGCTCGCCAAGCCCCGGAAGCCGTGTACGGTTTGGCGACTGTGGTATCCGAGGCGATAGAGCGCGTAGATCATTGTGTTCTCTGAAAGCGGCTTGTTCGGGCCGTTACCCGGGAAGAGAAACTCGCCAGGCGCTGCTGCTATCATAGATTTCGCGATGTGCGTTGCCTGCTGCGAGAGGGGTACCAAATGCTCTCGTCCCATCTTCATTCGCTCGCCTGGTATCCTCCAAACAGGTGATTTCCCGCCCAGGTCTTCAAACTCGGATTTGGCGGCCAAACGCAGTTCCTTGGTTCGAACCCAAGTCAGAAGCGCAAAGAGAACTGCGTCACGGGTGATCGCGGACCGTCGTTCGCCCTCTTCCTGGTAGGCATGCAGCTTCTCGATGAATGCGGGCAACTCGCTGAGCGGCAGCCGGCTCATATGCTTCACTCTTGGTCGCGGCTTTAGAGCCCCGCGCAAATGCGTCGTCGGATCGTTCGATGCCAGACCACACGCGATTGCGAACTGGAAGACTTGCCCAACCCCTTGTTTCGCACGCCGGCTGATATCGAGCGCGCCTCTTGCTTCGATCTTGCGGATCATTGCCAAGACGTCGGGTGCCGTGATTTCATTCACGAGTTTCTCGCCGATGGCTGGAAAGACGTCCCTTTCCATGCGCGACCAGACGCGTTCGGCGTGCGCGGCATTCAACGCGCTCTTTCGATTTTCATGCCAGCGCTTTGCGACCTCGAAGAAGGTGGCTCCTTCCTGCGAGATCACTTCTCCCTTGGATTTCATTGGATCCTTACCCTCGGCTAGCAACGCCTTTGCGGCTGTGCGCTTGGCACGCGCTGCAGCTATCCCGAGGTCTGGGTAAGCGCCGAACGAGAGCAACTTCTCCTTGCCTGCGAAGCGGTACTTCATCCGCCACAACTTTGATCCGTTCGGCTGGACGAACAGGAATAAGCCCTCCCCGTCGGCCAGCTTGTAGGCGCGATCACTTGGCTTGGAATTTCGGGCCTGAGTCTCCGTGAGAGGCATTGGGGGTATCGCTCCTTTCCGACACTCCGCGAAAATACCCCCAAAATACCCCCACACCAAATCTGGCTGCATGTGGAAGACCATGGGCGCATGCGGACGCGAATCACCCGCAACCCTCTGCTTTTCTTTCGATTTTTGGAAAAATGCGGACGCTTGTGGAAGCTTCCGGATCAAAGGATGGTAGCGGAGGAGGGACTTGAACCCCCGACACGCGGATTATGATTCCGCTGCTCTAACCAGCTGAGCTACTCCGCCCCAAAAGGGTCGCCGCACCGGGCGAGCCGCGCCTATAAGCAGGGTCGGGCTGGCGGTCAATATGATCTGCGCGGCGCTATTCCATTTCCCCCCGCTCGCGGCGCAGCTGATACCATTTCTGCACATTGGCATTATGCTCGGCGAGCGTGCGCGCGAAAATGTGGCCGCCGTCTCGCTTGGCCACGAAGAAGAGATAATCATTCGCCTCCGGGTCCAGCACGGCGGCGATCGACGCCTTGCCCGGATTGGCGATCGGTCCCTTGGGCAGCCCGGCCATCGCATAGGTGTTGTAATCGTTCACGGCCTGGATTTCCGAGCGCAGGATGCGGCGGCCGAGCGGCTTGCCCTTCGTGATCGGATAGATGATCGTCGGGTCGGCCTGCAACTTCATGCCGACCGCGAGGCGGTTGGTATAGACGCCCGCGACGGTGCGGCGCTCGGCAGGCACGCCGGTCTCCTTCTCGACGATCGAGGCGAGCGTGATCGCTTCATTACGGTCCTTCACCGCCGTGCGCGGCGTGCGTTTCGCCCATAGTTCCGCGAAGGTCCTGTCCATCGCCGCCTGCATGCGTTTCAGCACCGCGGCGCGCGTCTCGCCGGTGGTGAAGGCATAGGTGTCGGGCAGCACGCTGCCTTCCGCGGGCACGGGCACGTCGCCTGTCAGCCGCTCTTCGGCCATCAGCCGTTCCCAGACCAGGATCGACGGCATGCCTTCGGGGACGGTGACGAAGCGCTGGACGGTCTTGCCCGACTGAAGCAGTTTCAGGATGTCGCCCGCGTCCATCCCCTTTTCGATCTTATATTCGCCGGGCTTGATCGGGGCGTCGCCGCCGAACAGGCGGGCATGGTTGCGAAAGCCAGAAGCCGAGACCGCGCCGGCCTGTTCCAGTATCGCGCCTGCCCTGGCGATGCTGGCGCCCGGCGGGATGACGACCTCCATATCGCGCGGCGCGCCGCCGGAGCAGGCGGCGAGCAGCAGCGCGAGGAAAAGCGTCAGGAATGAACGACCCAAAACTCCACCTCTCCTCCTTTGTCATGCCGAACTTGTTTCAGCATCCATGGTCTGCGCTCTCTTTCGGCGGTGCGCTGGCGGATAGGGCGGACCATGGACCCTGAAACAAGTTCAGGGTGACGAAGAGATTAATCCACCGCCTTGACGATCAGGCTGGCGTTGGTGCCGCCGAAACCGAAGCTGTTGTTGAGCGCGGCGCGCACGGGGCGCTTCTTTGCCTTGTGCGGGACGAGATCGACGCCCTCGGTCCCTTCGTCGGGATTATCGAGGTTCAGCGTCGGCGGGACGATCTGATCGCGGATCGCAAGGATGCAGAAGATCGTCTCGACCGCGCCCGCGCCGCCGAGCAAGTGGCCGATCGCCGACTTGGTCGAACTCATCGACACATTGCCGATCGCGTCGCCGAACAGGCGCTTGACCGCGCCAAGCTCGATCGTGTCGGCCATGGTCGAGGTGCCGTGGGCGTTGATATAGTCGATGTCGGCGGGCGTCATCCCCGCCTTCTTCAGCGCCATCTCCATCGAGCGATAGGCGCCGAAGCCTTCGGGATGCGGCGCCGTGACGTGATAGGCGTCGCCCGACAGGCCGTACCCCACCACTTCGGCATAGATTTTCGCGCCGCGCGCCTTGGCGTGCTCATATTCCTCGAGCACGACGACGCCCGCGCCTTCGCCCATGACAAAGCCGTCGCGGTCCTTGTCATAGGGGCGGCTGGCCTTTTCCGGCGCATCGTTGCTGCTCATGTTGAGCGCGCGCGCCTGCGCGAAGCCCGCGATGCCGATCGGGCAGATCGTCGATTCGGCGCCGCCCGCCAGCATGATGTCGGCGTCGCCGTCCTTGATCATCCGCGCTGCGTCGCCGATCGAATGCGCGCCCGTCGAACAGGCGGTGACGACGGCATGGTTCGGACCCATCAGGCCATATTTGATGCTGACCTGGCCGGAGATCAGGTTGATGAGGCGGCCGTGGACGAAGTGCGGGCTGACGCGGCCCGGTCCCTTTTCGGCGAGCAGCAGGCTTTCGCTCTCGATCCCCGGCAGGCCGCCGATGCCCGCGCCGATCGAGCAGCCCGCGCGCAGTTTCTGTTCGTCGGTCAGCTCGGTCAGGCCCGCGTCCTCCAGCGCCTGTCCGGCGGCGTCGATACCATAGATGATGAAGGGATCGACCTGGCGCTGGACCTTGTGATCGACGCGCTTCATCGGATCGAAGCCATATTCGTGGGTAGCGGGCTTCACTTCGCACGCCACCGTGCATTTCTGGTCCGACGCATCGAAGCGGGTGATCGTCCCCGCCCCCGATTTGGCCGCGATCAGATTGGCCCAGCTCGTTTCGACGTCCCCGCCCAGCGGCGTCACCAAACCCAAACCCGTCACCACAACCCGGCGCATAGTCGTTCCTTTCGTCGGTCCCGCCCGCGCGGGGTTCCGCATCACATCCGTGGATACGCATCCATAAAAAAGGCTTCCCGGCCACTCAAGCGCAAGCGCCGGGGACCGGGAAGCCGGAAACGCTCAGGCGGTTCCGGCCACGCCGGACCGGATTCCCTCAGCCCTTGTTCGCGTCGATATAGTCGATCGCATCCTTGACGGTGGCGATCTTTTCCGCCGCATCGTCGGGAATCTCGACGCCGAATTCTTCCTCGAACGCCATCACCAGTTCGACGATGTCGAGGCTGTCGGCCCCCAGATCGTCGATGAAGCTCGCTTCTTCCGTCACCTTGTCGGCTTCGACGCCCAGATGTTCGACGACGATCTTCTTAACCTTTTCGGCCGAATCGCTCATGCACAGTTCCTTTTTTCTGACTATGGCGTGAATGTTGCGACTTGCCCTAGAGCGCGTCGGCGAGGCTGGCAAGAGGGCTGGCGCGCTTCACGGCCGGGCGGCGGCGGACGCCGCAGGCACCACGCCCGTTTCGCGGAGCGTCGCGGCGAGACGCTCGATGACGACGGGCGTAATCATATATTGGCGCAGCACGCGCTCGGGCGGTGCGTCGGCGGGCTGCTTCGCATGAACGAGCACACGGCGCCAAAGCTGGCGCGCTTCCGCCAGCCCGCCGCGGCGCGCCAGCACGATCGTGCGCACCATCATATGCTGCGGCTCCATGTGGATCGGCGGCGGCATCTGGTCCAGCATCGCCAGCGCCTCGTCCTGCTCGCCCCGCTGCGACAGAATGAAAGCAAGCGTCACGCCCGGCAAGCCGGGATAGGAGGGATCGAGCACCAGCGCGCGGCGAAGCAGCGCCTCTCCCCGCTCGTCCAGCCCGCATCCCAGCTTGTACAGGCCGAGAAGCCCCGTCATGTCGGCGTCATAGGGATTGAGCTGCCTGGCCGCGTCGCCCATCGCATTGCCGCTCGCGCAATCGCCGGCGTAGAAACGGGCGCGCGCCATCGCGAACAGGGCGGATGCCGCGCCGGGGTTGTTCTGATAGGCCTTTTCCGCAAGGTCGCGCGCCTCGGCCAGCGCCTCGTCCGCGGCGGGCGTCCCCTGCTGCGCCTGCCAGTCGCCGAAGCGCAGCAGCGACAGCGCGGACAGCACCGCCGGATCGAGCGGATCGCCCTTCAGCGAGGCGCGAAGACAGCCCTCCTCACGGCGCGCGCCGATGCCCTGGCCCAGCGGACGCATGAGGCCGAACTGGGCCAGACATGGAAAGCCGGGCGCGAAATTGTCCGGTTCGCGCCGCAACTGGTCGCGGACGAGCAGCCCGTGGTCGCCAGCGATCTGGGCGATGGCGGGTTCGACCGTCGTGAATTCGGGAAGATCCCCCGATCCCACGCTGAATTGCTGCGACCAGATC
>PHEM01000151.1 GCA_002842935.1 Alphaproteobacteria bacterium HGW-Alphaproteobacteria-13
CCCGCCGCCACGGTCGAACTCGCCGATGCCGTCCGGTGGCTAGGCACGACCAGCGCGGCGATGACCATGGCGAGGGGCGTGGCAAGGCCGGTGCCAAAGCCCGTTATCACGCGCGCGGCGACAAGAGCGGCCGTCGATCGCGCCGCGATGGTCAGGCATAGCCCCCCGGCGATCACCAGCAGGGCGAACAGCAGGACCGGCTTTTCCGTGAACCGGCTGACGAGACGATGGACGATCACGGCTCCCAATGCGCCGCCGAGCGCGACGGAAGCGAAGACAAGCCCCAGATCCTCCAGGGGAATGCCCACATCCCGCATGATGGCGGGCGCGGTGATGCTCATCACGATCGTCGCATAGCCGACCAGGGCCATGACCAGACAGCAGAGGATCAGGACCGGGCGCTCGCCCGGCGACGGGGGCGCTTCCCCCAAGTCGCTCGTGTCAGGCGACGGCACGCGACGAACCGCCATCGATCCGAATATCGGCGCCCGTCACATAGGAGGCGTGCTCGCTGGCAAGAAAGGCCACGGCCTTGCCGATATCCGCGGGCCGTCCGATCCGGCCGACGGCGTTCGGACGGATTTCCTCCAGATATCGGCGTTCCCACAGGCTGAAATCGCCCGTCCATCCCCGGTTCGCGGCAATGTTGCCGATATGCTTGATCAGTTCGTCGGTCAGGATCGGTCCGGGGCTGACCAGATTCGCCGTGATGCCGGTTCCGGCGAGGGCATGGGCCAGCGAATAGGTCGCGTTCTTCAGCGCCGCCTTCGCCGCGCCATAGTCGCCCGGCGTGGACGCGGGCGGCTCGTTCGCGGCGATGCTGCCGATATTGATGACGCGGCCCCAGCCATTCTCGCGCATCGCGGGAATGAATAGGCGGGAGACCGCGACAGCCGAAATCACCGTTTTCGCGAAGGTATCCAGCCACTCGCTATCGGGAATGCCGGTCCACCCCCGCGTTCCGCCGGACATATTGGCAAGTCCGCCGACATTGTTGACGACGATATCCACGCGGGCGGCCCGGTCGGCGAGTTGCCGCGCCACGGCGTCGAGCGACGTCGGGTCGGTCACATCGCCTTCCACGAAGTCGACCGGCAGGCCCTTGCGTTGCAGGTCGGAACTATATCGGGTCCCTCGCTGGGGATCGCGTCCGACGGCGAAGACGGTCACGCCCTCTTCGGCCAGAGCTTCGACGATCCCGGCGCCCACGCCGCCCGTCCCGCCGGTCACGATCGCCGTTTTTCCGGTGAGTCCTAGATCCATGGCGCGGCCGTCATGCGTCGCGGCTCAGGACAGGAGCTGGGCGAGGCGGAGAATCTGCTGCCTGTCGCCCGACGCGCGCACCTCTCCCCGATCGACGGCGGTCCGCCAATCGGTGGATTTCGCATAAAGCGCGACAAGGGTCTTTCGGGGCAGGTCCACGCTCGCCGCCGGTCGGCACGGATCGGACGATGCGAAGCGGAGCGTGCTCCCGGCGACCTGGAAAAAGCCTTCCGGAGCGCCGCCGACGGCGACGGCGATGCAGAGATTTTCGCCATCCTTCACATCCTCGGCGCGAAAACGCGTCTTGAACGCGAACAGAAGCGCTGCATTGGACAGTGATGCCGCGCCTTCGGCCATTCCCGCCACCAGCTGCCGGTCGAGGTTGATGACGCCCTTCGATTCCGCGACTTCCGTCAAGGCGTAATTGCGTTCGTTCACGCTCTTCGTCTCCGCGGCGATCGCCAGCAGCGAGTCCTGCCACAGGCTCTTCGCCTCCGCGTCCTCCTTGTTCAGATACAGCAGCGAACGCGCCAGCCGGGCTGCCCAGCGCGGATTGTCGCGGGTCAGGGCCGCGCGTGCCGCGTCGATGACCGCCGGGCGGCCGCCGGCCAGCTCGACGAGTTCCCCGGCCTCGGTCACGCCATCGGCCCGGACGAGATCGAGAAGTTCGCTGTAATAGCCGACACGCTTGGAAATGAGGCCCCGAAGCACCCAGTCGATCGTGTGATAATAGGGTTGAAGGTCCGGATTGCTGGCCAGATGAGGCGGCAGATGGAAGCCATGGACGATTTCCTCGGCGGATTGCCCCTCCAGCAACCGACGCTCCACCTGATCCACCGTATATTCGACAACCTCCCTGTTGGCTTCCAGGGTTTTCCGGGCGTCGTCCTCGCCTCTCAGCAGGCGTCCATGGCCAGGGATCACCACTTGCGGGCGAAGCGCCAGCGCCGCGGACAGCGTTTCGACGAGCGCACGGGGGTCGCGCCGCGGTTCATATCGCGGCGTTTCGATATAGGGATAGATGCCGCCGACGATGTCCGCGCTCATCAGCACGCGCCGTTCGGGATACCACACCATCATATTTTCGCTGACGTCGGACCCGCCGGGAATCAGGCGAAGCTTCACGCCGTCGATTTCAATATCGGTCGGCGCGCCGACCATGATGGTCGGAACGACTTCCCGGCGGACACCGATTTCCGGTATCGGACCGACCGAGGCGCCCGCCGTCTGCTGGCCGATTGCCGCCAGCGGGAGTCCCGTCTGCGCGAAATTCCGTCTCTGGATCAGAAGCCGGGTGGGACCTGCATCATATTTGCGCTGCAGGTCGAAATTTGCCGGCGCATATATCGGAACGTCGGGAACGGCGGACTCCACCGCCAGGCCGCCGCCGCCGGTATGATCCTCGTGATTATGGGTGATGATGATCGCGACGATCGGTTTGCGGGTGGTGCGCCGCAATTCGGCCAGGGCGTTGGCCAGTCCCGGCTCGAACCAGCCGGTATCCACCAGGATCAGGCCCGTCTTGCCCTCGATGAAGGTGAAGTTAGAGTAGGAATAGGCAAAGGCCGCCGTCACTCCGGGCGCCACGGTCACCAGTTGCGGCTGGCGGAACTGCTTGTTGAAGTCGAGCAGGTCCTTGTTGATGAGATTGTCCTGTGTCTGGTCAGCGGGCGCCGCCAAAGCTGCGGCATGCAGGGAAATCGCCGACAATGCGATCAGGGACGATTTCCAGAACATTGAATATATTGTCATTTCCACGCTTTCCAGACTTCGGTCGCTTATGGGTTCGTCACTTGCCGATCGATACCGAGAATTGCACGCCGACGAACCGGCCGCGCTCCGCGATGCCCAATATCGAACCCAGCGACGTCGGCAAATGACCATAGAGGCTGGCCGTCATCTTGTTCGTCAGATTCTGGCCGATGAGGGCGATTTCCCATTGATCCTTGGTGCTGGCAAGCGCCGCTCTGAGATCGAACTTCGCATAGCCTTTCTGCTCGGTCACTGCCTCGGGGATCGACTGGAGATAATAGTCGGTTCGGAAATGGCTGGTCCCGGCGAGCGAGAATTCGAGATCGTCGTTGATGGGAAGGTCAAGGTTGAAGCCGACCGATCCGCTGAATTTGGGCGCGTCGTCCCGGCGCGCGCCCGACAGATCTTGCGGGCACGTATAATCGTCCTGCGACGCATAATAATTCTGCAACGCGGAACAGGGGGCGTTGCGGTAGGAGGTGTATTTCGCATCGAGATAGGCAAGGTCGGTGTGAAGCGAAAGCCCTCCGCCCAGATCGACGCGGCCAAAGAATTCGGCGCCTCGCGACCGCGATTCCGCGGCATTGCCGATGAATGCGACCAAACCGCCGCCCGACGTAAAGACATTCCCGGCGACCTGAAGGTCGTCATAGTCGGCCTGGAACAGCGTGAGATTGGTGGTGATCCGACCGTCCAGCCACGTCGCCTTGATGCCGCCCTCAAAGGACTGGACCCGCTCCGGCCCAAAGGTGTCGGCCGCCAGCATCAGATTATAGCCGCCGGCCTTGAAACCCTTGGTATAGCTCAGATAGGCCATGAAATTATTGCTGGGCTTATAGCGGAAATTAACTGACGGCATCCAGGCGTCGTCCACGCGCCGCCCGTCCGCGAAATCGGACAGCACCGCGCCGACGGTTGGTGCCAAGGCCGCTTGTCCCGCCGCATTTCCCCGTTCGACCACGATCGCCGGGGTCGTGGACGGATTGAACATGACCGCGCGGCCCACATAAGGATCGCGCTCGGCCGATTTGCGGATATTGGAATAGCGCAGTCCCGCCGTCACCTCGAACACCGGCGACAATTGATAGGTCAGCGTGCCGAATGCCGAGAGCGTTCGGCTTTTCTGATAGGCATCGGCCGCCGAGACGATCAGGTCGGTGGCGGAGAAATCGGGCGTCGCCAGCGCCCCGAGCGCGGCCTGGAAATAGCCGAGCCGCGTGCCCACGCGCAGCGTGCCGCGATCGAAATAGCCGCCCAGCATATATTGCAGAGGACCGTCATTGTCCGATTGCAGGCGGATTTCCTGCGAAATCTGCTCATATCTTTCCAGCTGATCGGTCACGACGAGACTGTTTACGCCCAGCGGGCTGAGAACCGGCAGCGGCACATTTTCAAAGACGATCGCCGCGTCCGACTTTTGGTACGACGATGTGGATATGAGCTGCGCCCCGCCGAAATCCCATTTCAGTTCGATCGCCCCTTCGTAAAGATCGGTCGTCGAAATGTCGAAGAATCCGGATGCGTTCCGCCGGTCGAGCTTGTCTTCGACCTTCCCGAGCACATTGATCGAGCGCAGGCATTGGCCCGCCGCCGGCAGATCCTCCGGCGGGCATTGCAGCGCCTCGACGGCCGACATGCCCTGATTGTCGATCTGCGCATAATCGAACCGACCCGTGGCGGAAAAACTGTCCGACGGTTCATAGACGACCGAGGCGCGAAGCTGGTTCGTCTTCTGCTCGCCGCGTCCGTTCAGAAGCGTGTTCCATGTGGGGGAATCCATCCCGTGGCTGCGCGCGGCAAAGCGAAACGCGAGATCGTCGGAAACCGGCAGGTCGGCGCCTGCCTCGATATTGCGCTCGTTCAGACTGGGCGAATAAAAGGCCAGGAAGTTCATGCCGGGTTCGCGGCCCGGCTTGCGCGTGGTGATATTCAGGGCGCCCGCGATGGCGTTCGCTCCGAAATATGTCGTCTGCGGTCCCTTCAGAATTTCGACGCGCTCGATATCGAACACCGCGATGCGGCTCGACCGGGCGCGCGGCCGATAGATATTGTCGACGAATGTCGCCACGGACTGTTCGAAGCCGGGGTTGAATCCGGACCCCGCGCCGCGAATATGCAACTGATCGCCCCCCGGTGCGGGCCGGATCACAACCGCGGGCATGCGCGCGGAGATCCCTTCGAGGCCGCTGAGATTCTGCGCCTGCAAGGCGTCCCCCGAAACGACCGAGACGGAGATCGGGACCGATTGCAGCCGCTCGCCGCGGCGCTGCGCGGTCACCACGATGTCGTCCGATGACAGCGCCGCGCGTCCGTCCATCGTCTCGTCGGAGGATTTGACAGGCGATGGATCACTGGACTGGGCCTGAACCGGAACGGCAATCGATCCCATGAAGATCAGCGAAACGCCAGTTAGGAACTGTTTCATTCTTGAGGCACCCCATCCCTGTGGGGACCATGCGGTCCCCAATTGCTGTTATCGATGGCCGCATATCATGCTCCATCTTCGTTCGTCAAGATTGTCGGACGATTTTATCGTGCGAAATGGCTGGTGCAAGACGGAAGAGCGGCATTTCCGGACGGTTCGACATCGCGCCGACCGGAGATGAACTCGCGCAAGAGATGTCCGCGCGCAAAGAAAAAGGCCCCGGAACCGCTTGGGTTCCGAGGCCTTTTTCGTCTCGTGCGAGAGGGAAGGGGGCTTAGGCCTCTTCGCCTTCATCCGCGGCGGGCGCTTCCTCGGCCGCGACTTCCGACGGCGGAGTCGCGTCGTCATATTCGTCCTCGCTGTCGGGTTCCAGCGCGGCGGCGGCGGCTTCGGCTTGTTCTTCCTCGAACATCGCCGCGATCACGTCGATGCCCTGGCTTTGCATTTCGGCTTCGTCCGGCGAGCGGGCGACGTTGACGCCGACCGTGACCGTGACTTCGGGGTGCAGACGCACCTTGACGTCGAACAGGCCGAGCGACTTGATCGGGCGTTCCAGCTCGATCATCGCCTTCGTGATGTTCGCCGCGCCGTCCTCGACCAGCGCGTCGACGATGTCGCGCACCGAGACCGAGCCGTAAAGCTGGCCGGTGTTCGACGCCTGGCGGATCAGCACGACCTGTTTGCCGTCGATGTCCTTGGCGCGGCCTTCGGCGGCGGTGCGGCGTTCGGCGTTGTCGGCCTCGATCTTCGCGCGGTTCGCTTCGAACAGCTTGCGGTTGGCGTCGTTCGCGCGCAGCGCCTTGTTGTTCGGGAGCAGGTAATTGCGGGCAAAGCCGTTCTTGACGGTGACGACGTCGCCGATACCGCCCAGTTTCTCGATACGTTCGAGCAGGATGATGTCCATCTGTCCGCCCTCCTTACTTCACGATGTAGGGGAGCAGGCCGATGTGGCGGGCGCGCTTGATCGCCTTCGCCAGCTCGCGCTGCTTCTTGGTCGACACCGCGGTGATCCGCGACGGGACGATCTTGCCGCGCTCCGACAGATAACCCTGGAGCAGGCGGACGTCCTTGTAATCGATGACGGGTGCGTCCTTCTGGCTGAAGGGGCAGGTCTTGCGGCGACGGAAAAAGGGTCGTGCCATGGTGCTTCTCCTTATTCTTCGCCGTCGCGGTCACGGCCGCGGCCGCCGCGGCGTTCCTGCTTGCGCATCATCACCGACGGACCCTTTTCGAGTTCGTCGACGCGGATCGTCATCCAGCGGATGATATCTTCGTTGATCGCTGCCTGACGCTCGATCTCCGCCACGGCTTCGCCGGGCGCTTCGACCGACACCATCGCATAATGACCCTTGCGGTTCTTCTGGATCTTGTAGGCGAGCTGCTTCAGGCCCCAGGTTTCGGTCTTGTGGATCGTACCCTGATGATCGGTGACGATCGTGGCGACATTTTCCGCCAGCGCATCGACCTGAGCCTGGCTCAGGTCCTGACGCGCGATAAAGACATGCTCGTAAAACGGCATGGTTTGCGTCCTTCATTTTGGCCGATCGCTGATTTCGCGCCGATCGCGAAACCCCTCCGGCTGTCGTCCGGCTTTGCCTATTCGTGCAAAGCAAACGGGGCGATGGCACGCGGCCTCGCCCCGAATGGGGGCGCCTATACAGATTTTGGCTGGGGACGCAAGGGTGGTGCGGGGATTTGGTTCACGCGAAGCCGCGAAGGCGCGAAGAAGAAGGCTTGGGCCGCAAGACCTCTTTTCATGGCCACGATGCGACCTGCCGCGGCGCCGAGAGGGAAAAGCCGCTTCGCGGCAGGCTCAACTTCTTCGCGCCTTCGCGGCTTCGCGTGAACCCTTATTTCCCAAGGCTCGCGAGCAATCCCAGCCCGAAC
>PHEM01000152.1 GCA_002842935.1 Alphaproteobacteria bacterium HGW-Alphaproteobacteria-13
GCACCGCAGGCTCGCCGCTTAATATCAACCCCAGAACGAGGCCCACACTCCGCTAATTTACGCAGCGATCTGCGCCAAATGTTCTGACGACGGACAGCGTGCGCCGCAGGACGGATCGTCGCCATTTCCAGTGTGTTGTTCGGGTTGCCCAGCGTCGTCAGATGCCCGGCCGCAACCGCATTGGCATAGTTGACGCTCGCGGCCACGCGGCCAGCGGTGTCGTAGCGATATTCGGTGACATGGCCGAGGTGGTTGATGTCCGCGACTTTCCGTCCCGCCTTGTCATAAAGATAATAGCTTTTGTTCCCCGTCGCGTCGGTGGCGACGCGCAGGCGGCCGTTCTTGTCGTATAGATAGGCCGCTTCGCTCGCGGAGGATTTCACCACGCCAGGCGCCGATGCGATGATGGCATTGCCCAGGATGGAGCCGTTCGGATAATCGGGATAGAGGCGCACCGTCGCGACCTGCGCCTCGGTGAACCGCCGCTGGACCTCGATCACGGTCGGTTCCGTCTGGGAGAGGCCGGTGATGTAGAAAAAGCCTTCGGAATTCCAGGCTCGGCTGATCTGGCCCGGACCCGATATGATCCTCCCATGGCCCAGATCCACATCGCCATAGCCCTCCCCCGTTACATTGCCGTATAAGTTGAAGGCGGCGGAACTGGAGCTTGTGGTGGCCATCAGCGTGATCGTCGCAGTAATCACGTCCTTGGCGGCAACCGATATGGAACTGGGCGCCTTGGCTTGCTGGGATTGCCCGTTCGCCGGTCCCGCGACGGTATAGCGCAGCGCGGACTGGCCATCGATCGGATCGGCGGCGGACGCGGTGACATTACCTAGAGTCCAGTTGCCGATAATGGAGGACGCCGGGAAAGTCTGCGTCGCGCCGTCGATGAAGGCCTGCGACTCGATCTCGCTGACGAGGTCGCCCGCCTTGTTGAAGACGGACGTGGTTATCTTGCCGGTGCCCAATATGACGGTCGTCGTCAGCGCCGCGTCGTTGAAGACGACCGTCGTCGTCCCGCCCGCCAGATCGGTCGAGGCCACAAGGCGGCCCAGGCCGTCATAGACGAAGGTCTCCGCACTCTCATCCTGGTTATAGCGGGAGAGCAAACGTCCCGACTGGTCATAGCTGGTATAGGTCTTGCTATAGCCCTCTGCCGTCGAAGCGCCGGCCGTGGTCATGATGCCAAAGCTGCTATGATGATAGCGATTGCCGCGCGCGTCATGCGCAATAATCTGGACCTTTGTCGACGAAATATCCGCCAGTCCGTCACGCCAGCTGTTCATCGTCGCTTCGCTGAGCGCGCCGGAGCCGATGGAATAACCATGTTCCGGATATTCGACGACACGGCTGACCTCGCCGTTGGTATAGCGATATTCGGTCACGCGCCCTTCGGCGCTGACCACATAGCGCAGCCGGTTCGTCGCGCTGTAGGCATAGCGCGTCGTATGGCTCACGGCCGCCCCGCTCGCGTCCGATCCGGTGCGCGTCTCGGTCAGCAGCTCATTCTTCGTCCCATAGGTGCGCGTGACGACGGAACCGTTCGGGTCGGTGCTCGTCAGCACATTGCCCCGGGCGTCATGGGTATAGCTGGTGACCTTGCCCGCGCTGTCCGTCACGCTGGCGACATTGCCGCTGCCGTCATAGCCGAACTGGAACGTCTGCGCCGTCGCCCCGGCATGAGCGGGCGGCGCCGTGATCTTGGTGAGCTGCTTCGCGGCGTCATAGTCGAGCCGCGTCACCTGCCCATCGGGACCCGTGACATTGGCGTAATTCGCGCCATAGGCCAGCGTGGTGACGCGGTTGTCCCCCGCCGCCACCGCCTGCGTCAGCGTCGCGACGCGGCCCGACCCGTCATAGGTGATCGCCAGGCTCGACCCGTCGCTCTGGGTGATGCTCGCGACGCGCTTGCTGCTGCCGTCATAGGCATAGGTCGTGACATAGGTCCTGCCGTCGCCGATGCTGTTGTCGCCGGGGCTGAGGTCCACCGTCACCTGGATCAGCCGGTTCTGCCCGTCATAGGCATAGCGCGTGCGCGTCAGCAGCTTGTTGACGTCATCGGCCAACGTCGCGGTATCGCCATAATCGGTATAGCCGGTGACGATCTGGATGATATTGTTGCCCGACCAGACATATTGGACATAGCTCTGCTCGGCGATGCCCGTCGAGGCATTGCCCGTGCCGTGATTGTGAGTCGTCACCCGGTCGAGCCTGTCGGTGCCCGCGACATAGGCAAAGCTCAACCGATAGCCTTCGCTGTCCCGCTGCTCGACGATGCGGTACACCGCCGGATCGCCGACGGACGCCCAATAGGTCTCCGTCATCTGGCTCGATCCGTCGGTCCATATCCAGTTCGCGCCCGACTTGACCAGCCTGTCGTGCGCCCCGTCGCCGTCAGTCGCCACATAGGCCGCCTGCGCGGCGTTCCACGCATGGACGATGACCGACCCGTCGCCGCCCTGCCGGCTGATCGTGCTGCCCGCCGTGTTCAGCGTCCCCGTCAGGCCGAACACCCGCCGCATCGTCGATTGCTGCCACTGGTCGCCATTGTCGCCGTCGGCCATCTCGGCCAGGCTGTTGTATGTGCGCAGGATCGCCGCATCCGGTCCCCGCCCGACCAGAAACTCGTCCTGTTGCGAAATCAGCAAATTTCCTGTCGCCGCGTTGACCGATACGCCCTCGCCGCTCCGACCTTGCACCGCGGAACCCAAGATGCCCGCCGCACCCAACGTCGCGCCCGACCCCCGCGCAAAACCCGCACCAGATCCAACAAATACCGATACCATCGAAAGCGACCCCAACGAAATTATCCAACGCGGGACGGAGCCTCAATCAACCAGCCACGGCGGGAGAACCGGTGCCGTCCACACAGGTTATTCCGACGGATTCTCCAGAAGTTTAGAAAAAACTTTCCACGGTCCTAGGCGGTGCATTCGGATCGAGCCACCGAATGGCGCACAGCACATCGCGCGTGTCGCGGCCTGAAAACACTTGAACACCCGTCGAATGTCGCCGACCCGAACCGAAAGGCCCGGCGTCCCGTCCTTATGCGCCGAGCAGGGGCACATTCCACCATCCGCGTGTCATAGGCTACCGAAACGCTTCACCAGATCGGCTCCGGCAGCTTCGAGTTCGGCATTATGAACGCTGAAAGTCAGAAGACCCCGCGTCTAGCAAAACCGCAGAAATGCCATCTCTCGAATTGGTACGGGTGGTCGGACTCGAACCGACATTCTGATCACTCAGAGGCGGATTTTGAATCCGCTGCGTCTACCAATTCCGCCACACCCGCATGCCGAACTGGCACTGAAGGGGCCAAGGATCGACTTGCGGCCGCTATAAGGATGAGTGCGACAGATTTCCAGACCCTAATGTCGAAAGGCCGGGTAAGCAGCGACCGGACGATTCCAAGTCGATTTTCCATAGTGAACAGGTGGCCGACGAACTCCGAACCCGCATTTTCGGTAGTCCGATGTTACGCCTGAGAACGCCAAAATTGGATTTCTCGTAGCTCCCATTTGGCTCCGGGAGTAAAATCCACACTCTATACCTTGATTCAAATCACCAAATAACTACCTGAATTCTATAGATAATTATTTTGGCGCATAGCTATTTCTTAAGCTCCTTCGCCAGCGTCTTGGCGGTCGCCTTGCCATAGGGCGGCTTGAAGCCCGCCAGCCCCGCGACATCCAGCCGGGGCTGGCGATAGACGGCGCGCGCGTGGCTGAACGTGCGGAAACCGTCCTGCCCGTGATAGGCGCCCATCCCCGACGGCCCGACGCCGCCGAACGGCAGATCCTCCATCGCATTGTGGAACAGCACGTCGTTGACCGTGACTCCGCCCGAGATGGTGCGCGTCAGCACGCGCTCCTCCTCGCTCTTGTCCTGCCCGAAATAATAGAGACCGAGCGGACGGTCGTGCGCATTCACATAATCGATCGCCTCGTCGATCGTCCTGTATGTCTTGACCGGAAGGATCGGCCCGAAAATCTCCTCCTGCATCACTTTCATCTCGTCGGTGGGATTGCGGACGATGTGCAGCGGCATCTTGTGGCCGTTGGCGCTGGCGAAATCCTCGCCCGCCGGATTGACTTCGATGACCTCCGCCCCCTTTTCGCGCGCGTCGGCCAGATAGGATTGCAGCCGGTCGTAATTCCGTCCGTTCACGACCGAGGTATAATCGTCGTTTTGGAGCAGCGTGGGATAGAGCGCCGCGACGCCCTTCGTCACGCCGTCGATCATTTCGCCTTCCTGATCCTCCGCGACGAGCAGATAGTCGGGGGCGAGGCAGATCTGCCCCGCGTTCATCATCTTGCCGAGCGCGACGCGCTGGCCCGCGAGTGTCTTGTCGGCGCTACGGCCGATGAAGGTCGGCGACTTGCCGCCCAGTTCCAGCGTCACAGGCACCAGATTGTCGGCGGCGGCGCGCATGATGTGACGCCCGACACCCGTCGCGCCCGTGAAGATCAGATGGTCGAAGGCCAGCTTCGAAAAGGCGATGCCGACGTCCGCGTCGCCCGTGAACACCGCCATCTCGGTCGCGTCGAAATAGTCGGGCACCAGCCGCGCCATCAGCGCGGACACGTTCGCGGTGAACTCGGACGGCTTGATCATCGCGCGATTGCCCGCCGCGAGGATGCCCGCCATCGGCACGAACACCATGCCGACCGGGAAATTCCACGGCGCGACGACGCCGACGACTCCCTTGGGCTGATAGACGACCTCCGCCTTCGCGCCGAGCAGAGCGAGCGGGAAAGTCGGCTTGCGCCTGTCCCCGCGCGCCCAGGCGGCCATATGCTTCTTCGCATGTTTGAGCGCTTTCACGGACGGCAGGACGTCCGCCATCAGCGTCTGTTCGCGGCTGCGGTGCCCGAAATCCTCGCTGACGGCCTTGGCGAAATCCTCGGCATGATCGACCAGCAGCGCGATGGTGCGGTCGAGCCGGTCGGTCCGCACGGCGAGGCTTTCGGGCATGGCGGCGGTAAAGCTCGCCCGCTGCGCGGCAAGCACCTTGTGCATCCGCGCCGTCTCGCCCGCGATGTCCTGCTGGATGGCAGTGGCCATGATCCGTCTCCCCTGAAAATATCGGCGATATTTGATCACGCCCGGCGGCTGGTTGCAAGATGAAACGGGACGACGCCTTGGCGTGCGGATTCCGCTCTGCTAGGAGCGGTACCGCGCTGTGCAAAGGGCAGCGCCGGGCCTCGCAAGTTCGCAAACGCAAGCAACTCGGAATCTCCAATTTTCCGGGGTGCCGTCGCGCATGTCCAGACCCTCGGGTTAAAGGTGGCGGCGCATGTGTGTTTGCATGTTGCGAGTCCCGGCGGCTCCCGCGTCCAGTGCGCGGGAGTTCGGGAAGCCACACGCCCCTTCCCTCGATTTCCGTAACGCTCCGGCAGGAGCCGCCATGGGCGGCGGAAAGGGACGCAATGGACGATAGCCTGAAGGCGATCTGCGCGCATGTCTTCGAACGGATCATATCGACCGCGATGGCGGTCCACAGGGAACGCCGTGTCGATCGGTCGGACGTGCTGTTCGACACGCATCTGGGATCGGCGCTTGCCGAACGCGCCATCGCCGCGCGAGACAGCGCCGGGACATTGCGGATGACGACAGCCGTCCTGCTGTCGCACTGCGGCTATGACGCCGCCCTGATGTTCGTGGTAAAGCTGACCGACCGAGGCCATTTTTTCGACATAACGACCGAATCCGACGGCGCGATCCGGTGTGAGACGCCCGGCAAGCGGGCGTTCGGGACGGCAGACATCCACGACATCGCGCGCCGCTGCGCACAGCGCGGCGACCGCACACGGGAAGCGGGACCCTTTCGCGGCCCGGCACAGACGCTTTGGGATGCGGGATATGCCGGCGCTCCACGAACGTCGCGGCAGGTAGAACAGGCGGAGGATGCATTGGCACGCCGCGTCCTGGGAACCTGGAGCCACATTCGGCCTCCAGAACAGGAACCGGCTGCATAGACGGCATCGAGACCAGCACTGACTGCTTCGCCCCCTTTCGCAGTTGCAGCATTTCGGCTAATCAGCCTCCCAATCTTCTTTCCCTACGGAGTCTCCCGCCATGACCGCCACCGATCCCGTCGTCTTCCTTTCCTATGCCCGCACGCCGATGGGCGGCATGCAGGGCGCGCTGTCGGACGCGAGCGCGACCGAACTCGGCGCGACGGCAGTCAAGGCGGCCGTCGAACGCGCGGGCGTCGCGGGCGAGGATGTCGAGCGCATCTATATGGGCTGCGTGCTTCCCGCCGGGCTGGGACAGGCCCCCGCGCGTCAGGCGGCGATCAAGGCGGGCCTGCCCAAGTCGGTGCAGGCCACCACCGTCAACAAGGTGTGCGGATCGGGCATGCAGACCGTGATCATGGGCGCGGAAGCGCTCGCCGCGGGCAGCGTCGATCTCGTCGTCGCGGGCGGCATGGAATCGATGACCAACGCCCCCTATCTGCTCAAGAAGCATCGCTCCGGCGCGCGCATCGGCCATGACACCGCCTATGACCATATGTTCCTCGACGGGCTGGAGGACGCTTATGAAGCGGGCCGCGCGATGGGGACGTTCGCGCAGGACACCGCCGACGCCTATCAGCTCGGCCGTCAGGCGCAGGATGACTATGCGATCGAATCGCTGCGCCGCGCGCAGGCCGCGATCGCCGATGGCGCCTTCGCCAGCGAAATCGCGCCGGTGACGCTGACCACGCGCAAGGGCGAAGTCGTCGTCGACACCGACGAAGCGCCCGGCAAGGGCAATCCCGACAAGATCCCGACGCTGAAGCCCGCCTTCGCCAAGGACGGCACAATCACCGCCGCGACCAGTTCTTCGATTTCGGACGGCGCCGCCGCCGTCGTGCTGACGCGCCAGTCGGTCGCCGAGGCGAAAGGCGCAAAGCCCGTCGCCCGGCTGGTCGCCCACGCCGCGCACGCCCAGGAACCCAAGGATTTCACCATCGCCCCGGTCGGCGCGATCAACAAGGTGCTGGCAAAGGCGGGCTGGTCGATCGGCGACGTCGACCTGTTCGAAGTCAACGAAGCCTTTGCCTGCGTCGCGATGTTCGCGATGCACGACCTGGGCATCCCGCACGAGAAGATCAACGTCCATGGCGGCGCGACGGCGCTCGGCCACCCGATCGGCGCCAGCGGCACGCGCATCATCACGACGCTGATCGCAGCGCTTCAGCGCCACGGCAAGACGCGCGGCGTCGCCAGCCTGTGCATCGGCGGCGGCGAAGCCACGGCGGTGGCGGTCGAACTGGTCTGATCCATAACGTCGTCCCCGCGCAGGCGGGGACCGCTATCGGCGTAGCGCAAGGCTGCC
>PHEM01000153.1 GCA_002842935.1 Alphaproteobacteria bacterium HGW-Alphaproteobacteria-13
CCCAAACAACCGCCATGCCCTGACCGAATATCCGAACTACCTCCACTCGCCGGGCTATCAGTCTTGGGACATGTCGGACCCCGCCAACCCCCGCTTTCTTCAGCAACTGACCGTTCCCGGCCAGATCGTCGGGAACAAGGAGCATGAAGACGCCTATCTGATGAACCCGCGGTCCGGCAACCGGACGTCATGGATGGGTTCGCGAATGCCGCTGTTCATCCCGAAGCCCGTCGAAAAGGGCGGGACGATCGGTTTTGCGGCCATGGGCGGGCTTGGTTTCTATGTGATCGACATCTCCGATCCGGCGGACATGAAAGTCATCGGCCATTTGCCGTTCCCGCCAAAGATTTCGGGCACGGAGGCGGATAATATCGACGTCAGCCAATATGAACGCACGGGATATGTGTTCATGAACGGCTATCCGATGAACAACGACTGCGGCGAACCCTATAAGGACATATTCGTCATCGACGTCCGCGACCTTCGCAATCCGAAGATCGCGACGACATTCCCGCGCCCGGTCCCGCCGAAGGAAGCGCCCTATGCCGATTTCTGCCAGCGGCGCGGCAGCTTCGGGCCGAAGCGGCCCGGCTATGTCATGAGCCAGCCCGGTTATTACCGCCAGAATATCGTCCCCTATGCTTTCTATAACGCCGGCGTTCAATTGTTCGACGTCTCGGAACCCACGCGCCCCGAAATCGCCGGCTATTATGTCCCCCGCTTTCCGAAACCCGACGAAATACCGGAGTTCATGAACGGAAATCTCGCTTATGGATTGTTCGTCGAATATGACCGCAACATCATCTGGATGTTCACCAATCACGGCATGTACGCGCTCAGCACCCCCTTGCTGGGCAAGCCTCTTTCCGGCGTTCCCGACCAGCCATGGCCTTCGCGGAACTAGGGCAAAGCAGGCAGGCGGACCATCAGACGCGCCTCAGGCGAAGCGCGCATCAAGGACAGGAGGACGGCATGTACAGGCCAAATCCAAAGCGACTGGGTCATCTGGTTCTGAAGGTGCGCGACATACGAAAGTCGTTCGAATTCTATACGGAAGTCGTCGGCCTGCAATTGTCGGACTGGATTTCGGACGAAATGGTGTTCCTGCGGGCCGGGACCGATCACCACGACCTCGCCCTTGCCCAGATGCCGGAAGGAACGCCGGCCTTCCCCGAGGGCACGGCCGGTCTCGAGCATTTTTCCTATCTGGTCGAGGATTATGCGGAGATCGAGAAAGCGACGGCCATGCTGCAACAACGCGGCGTGCCGATCGAACGGGGACCGGGCAAACATGGACCCGGTGAAAATTGCTTCATCGTGTTCAAGGACCCTGACGGGCACAATGTCGAATTCTATTGCGACATGGTCCAGATTACGCCGGAAAATCCCTATGAACCGAAAATATGGGACAATGATCTCGACAGTTTCGACCAATGGCATTGCGAGAAATTCGTCGTCCCGCCACCGCCGCAATATCGCCGCTGAGGTTCGGGCCTTGCCGCGCATCCGATGGAGATGCGGCGAGGCCCGAGGGGTTCAGATTCCTTCGCCCGACAGCCGCTGACAGATCATGTCCAGCTGATCGAGCGACGCGAATTTCAGCGTCAGCGCGCCCTTGCCGCCGCCCGCATAGTGAATCGCGACGCCGATCCCCAGCAATTCGGACAAATGGCGCTCGACCGCGACGATGTCCGGATCGCGGGCGCCGTCCATGCTCTTATATTCGAGCGGGGGCTTGCGGCCGCCCCCCCTGCCTTCGCGCACCAGCGCCTCGACCGCGCGGACCGACAGCCCCTCCTTGACGACGCGGCGCGCGATACTCTCCGCCCCTTCGGCGCCGATCAGTGCGCGGGCATGGCCCATCGCCAGCGATCCGTCGCCGACCAGCGCCTGCACGGCATCGGGCAGGTCGAGCAGCCGCATCAGATTGGCGACATGGCTGCGCGACTTGCCGACCAGCCGCGCGAGTTCCTCCTGGCTGTGGCCGAAATCCTGGATCAGGCGGCGATAGGCGCCCGCCTCTTCGATCGCGTTCAGATCCTGCCGCTGGATATTCTCGACCAGCGCGATCTCATAGGTCGCGGCGTCGTCGAGTTCGCGGATCAGCGCCGGAATCTGATGCAGCCCCGCGCGCTGCGCCGCCCGCCAGCGCCGCTCCCCCGCGACGAGCTGATAGCCCTGCCCGTCGGGCACGTGGCGAACGATAATGGGCTGCAACAGCCCGCGCGCAGCGATCGAATCGGCCAGCTCCGCAATCGCCGTTTCATCGAAATGACGGCGCGGCTGGCCGGGCAGCGGGCGAATCATGCCGACCGCGATATGCTGGACGGCGTCGCCCGACACGGGCGCCGCCCGCGCCGCGCCGCCCGGGCTGGCCAGCACCGGCGCCTCGATCGCGGCGTCGCCGAACAGCGCATTCAGCCCGCGCCCCAGTCCGGAAGGCCGCTTGCGCGCCGGAGCCTGTCCAGTTTCCTCTTTCTTATCAGCCATTTATGCAGCCTTGCGGACGTTGGGCAAGCGGTCGATCAATTCGCGGGCCAGCGCGATATAGGCGGCCGATCCCGCACAGCGATGATCATAGATCAGCGCCGGTAATCCGTGGCTCGGCGCTTCGGACAGACGGACGTTGCGCGGAATCACCGTTTCGAACACCACGGGTCCCAGGCATTCACGCACATCGTCCGACACCTGGTCGGTCAGCCGGTTGCGGCGGTCGAACATCGTCAACGCCACGCCCAATATCGTCAGGTTCGGGTTGAAGCGTCCGCGCACCCGCTCGACGGTCGTCAGCAGCTGGCTCAGCCCCTCAAGCGCGAAAAATTCGCATTGCAGCGGCACGATCAGCGATTCGGCGGCAATCAAGGCGTTGAGCGTCAGCATCCCCAGCGACGGAGGACAGTCGATCAGGCAGATGTCCCATTGCCCCGCCGCCGCGCTCGCCAAAGCCTGTTGCAGCCGGTGGAGCCGGTCGGAAAATTCGATCAGCTCGATCTCCGCCCCCGACAAGTCCACGGTCGCGGGCACGATATCGAGGCGCGGCACCGCCGTATGCACGGCGCAATCGGCGAGCGCCGCATCGCCGCGCAGCAGTTCATAGCTGGACAATTCGCGCTGCGCCTGCGCGATGCCCAGCCCCGTCGAGGCATTGCCCTGCGGATCGAGATCGATGATCAGCGTCCGCCAGCCCGTCGCCGCGAGCGCCGTCGCCAGATTGATCGCCGTCGTCGTCTTGCCGACTCCGCCCTTCTGGTTCGCCACCGCGATCCTTATCATCGCAACCTCGCTATTTCGCGCCGATTTTTCCGAAGCCGACGAGAATCCGGCTTTCGGCATCGGTACGGCTCTGTTCCACGTGGAACATGCTCTGCCATGCCTGCGGCAGCAACGCCAGTTCCTTAACCGCATTTCGCCCTTTTGGCAGCAGCCAGTGCGTCGATTCCGTGGAAAAACGCGTGGACAAGCCGAGCAGCCGGTCGAGCGGCGCAAAGGCGCGCGCGCTGATCGTCGCAGCGGGCCGCGTCGCGACCCGTTCGAGCGGCATTTCCGCGACCTCGACATGCGCCAAATCCAGTTCGGCGGCGACATGGCGCAGAAATTCGCATCGCCGCCGGCGCGATTCGACGAGCAGGATCGGGCGATCGTTCAATATCGCCGCCACCAGCCCCGGCAGCCCCGGCCCGCTGCCGAGATCGATCCATAGCCCCGTGCCCTCGCGCGCGTCGAACGCCAGCAGCTGCGCGCTATCGGCGATATGCCGCACCCACAGCGCGGGGACGGTCGAGGCCGCGATCAGATTCTGCCGCTCATTTTCCGCGACCAGCATGGCCGCGAACGCCTCCAGCCGCCGCCACTGACGGGCGCTCGGCGCCAGGGCTTCCTCGATCCACGCACGGGCCGCGACCTCGCTCTCCAGCAGTTCGATCGTCACGCCGCGCGCCGCCGGCTATGGACGAGGATCGCCGTCAGCGCCGCGGGCGTCACGCCGTCGATCCGCGCCGCCTGCCCCAGCGTCTCCGGCCGCGCCTTCGACAATCGCTCGACCATCTCGCGCGACAGTCCCCCGATCGCCGCATAATCGAGCGCCGCGTCGAGAGCGATCGCCTCGTTCACCGCGAGCGCGCGCAATTCGGCTTCCTGCCGCGCAATATAGGGCGCATAATGCGCATCCTCGGCCAATTCTGCGAGGATCGTGCCATCGATCGACGCCAGATCGGGCGCCAGCACTGCCAGTTTCGTCATCGTCACATCGGGAAAGCGCAGCAAGTCGATACGCCTGCGCGCCACGCCATCCCCCCGCAGCGCCAGATCGAGCGTAGCATAATCCGCGCTGGTCACGGACGCATCGAGCAGATGTTCGGCTTTTTCGCGCTCCGCCTGCCGCGCGGCGAAGAGGGCAGCCGTGGCCGGACGGGCAAGCCCCAACGCGATCCCCTTGGGCGTCAGCCGCGTCGCCGCATTGTCGGCACGCAATCGCAACCGATATTCGGCCCGCGCGGTAAGCATGCGATAAGGCTCCGTCACGCCCTGCAACACCAGATCGTCGACCATCACGCCGATATAGGACAGGCTGCGGTCGAGGATCAGCGGCGCGCGGCCCTGCACCGCCAGCGCGGCATTGGCGCCCGCGACAAGTCCCTGCGCGCCCGCTTCCTCATAGCCCGTGGTGCCGTTGATTTGCCCTGCGCAATAAAGTCCGTCGATGCCGCGCAACTGCAACGTCCGGTCGAGCGCGCGCGGGTCGATATGGTCATATTCGACCGCATAGCCCGCAACTTCCATTTCGACGGCTTCAAGTCCTTCCATCGTGCGAAGCATCGCCAGTTGCACATCGGCAGGAAGCGACGTCGAAACGCCATTGGGATAGACGAGATGCGTGTCGAGTCCCTCGGGTTCCAGAAACACCTGATGCCCGTCACGGTCGGCGAAGCGGTGAATCTTGTCCTCGATCGACGGGCAATAGCGCGGACCCGCCGCCCCGATCGCGCCCGTGAACAGCGGCGAGCGATGGAGATTGTCGGCGATGATGCGATGCGATTCGCTGTTCGTGCGCGTGATGGCGCAGAAAATCTGCGGAACTGTCCGGCGGCTGTTCCACGTGGAACAGGTCCAATCGCCGGCGTCGGACGGCTGCTCCTCCAGCCGCGCCCAGTCGATCGTGCGCCCATCGAGGCGCGGCGGCGTTCCGGTCTTGAGCCGCGCCATTGGAAGATTTGCGCCACGCAACTGTTCGGCAAGCCGGTGCGCTCCCGCCTCGCCGATTCGGCCGCCGTCCATTCGCTCCTCGCCGCGAAACATGCGTCCACCCAGGAATGTCCCCGTGGCGAGCACCACGGCCGCCGCCGTCAGCGCCCTTCCGCCCGCAAGCACCAGCCCCTTGACGCGCGATCCGTCCTGCGACAGGCGTAGCGCCGCCGCCTCCCCCGCGACGACCGTAATTCCATCCTCCGCCGCCAGCAGTCGCTGGATCGCGGCGCGATAAAGCTTGCGGTCGGCCTGGATGCGCGGCCCCTGCACGGCCGCGCCCTTCGAGGCATTGAGCATGCGGTAATGGATCGCCGCGCAATCGGCGGCGCGCGCCATCCATCCGTCGAGCGCGTCGATCTCGCGCACCAAATGACCCTTGCCCAGCCCGCCGATCGCCGGATTGCACGACATCGCCCCGATCTGCGCGGGATCGAAGCTGACGAGCGCGACGCGCGAACCCAGCCGCGCCGCGGCCGCGGCGGCCTCGGTTCCGGCGTGCCCCCCGCCGACGACGATGACATCGAAATGATCAGCACAGTCCATGATGGCGACGCCCTATACGAACGACGGACGGCGGTCCATATCCCCGCCCTGTTCCACGTGGAACATTATTTGCCGATGCAGAAGCGCCCGAACAGCGCGTCGAGCATATCCTCGACTCCGGCTTGTCCCGTTATACGGTCGAGCGCCGCAGCCGCGAGCCGCAGCCGCTCGGCCAACAGGATCAGGTCCCCCGCCTCGCGCGAGGCGGCGTCGATACGCAACCAGTCGCGCGCGTCGGCCAGCGCCGCGCGCTGGCGCTGACGCAGCGCCGCCTCTCCCTCTCGCGGCAGCAACGTGCGCGCCATCGCGACGATCTGGCGATGCAGCCGGTCCATCCCTTCCCCCGTCGCGGCGGACAGGATCGCGTCGCATCGCCCCGCTTCGGCTTCGCGCCCGGCATCGCCGCGCCATCGGTCGGCTTGCGCGGCGATCAGGATGGTGCGCGGATGCGCGGGCACCTCGCGCGGCGGGCCGAGCCACAGCAATATGCCGGCAGCCTCCACCGCAGCGCGTGCGCGGTCGATGCCGATCGCTTCGATGGCGTCGGCGCCTTCGCCGCGCAGCCCGGCGGTATCGGAAAAGCGCATCGCAATCCCATCGAGCGCCAGCGGCGTCTCGATCACGTCGCGCGTCGTCCCCGCGAGCGGCGACACGATCGCCAGCTCCCGCTGCGCCAAGGCATTGAGCAACGTCGATTTTCCAGCGTTAGGCGGCCCGGCGATGACGACCGAAAGACCCTCCGCGATCACTTCGGCGGCGGGCCGCGCCAGCCATTGGTCGAATTCGGCGGCAAGCTCCGCCATCCCCGCCAGCAAATGGCGCGTCACGGCTTCACCGACGGCGACATCATCTTCGTCGGCGAAATTCAACTCGGCTTCGGCGCCTGCCATCAATCCCAGCAGGCGGGCCTGCCACTCGCCGATCAGGCGCGAGACATGGCCGCTTGCCATGCCGAGCGCCTGTACGCGCTGGCTCTCCGTCTCGGCCGCCAGCAAATCGGCCAGCCCCTCGGCTTCGGCAAGATCGATCCGGCCGTTGAGGAAGGCGCGCCGCGTGAATTCGCCAGGCTCCGCGCGGCGCAATCCGGGGATGGCCGCCAGCGCCGCCTCGACGGCCGCCACCACGGCCCGGCCGCCGTGCAGATGCAGTTCGGCCAGATCCTCCCCCGTCGCGGTGGCGGGACCCGGAAACCACAGCAACAGCGCGCGATCGAGCGGCGCCCCCTTCGCATCCTTCAGATCGGCCAGCGAGGCCCGCCGCGCCGCCGGAAGGCGACCCGAAAGCCGCAGCAACGCTCCTTGCGCGCCGGGTCCACTCACGCGCACCACAGCGATCGCCGCCGGCGGCATCCCGCTCGACAGCGCGAAGATCGTGTCGCCGCTTGCGCTATCTTCGCTCAGCTCTTGCGCCCTCGCGCGGGTTTTTCATCGTCGCTCTCGTCGTCCGCCTTGCGCGCACCGCGCATCAGTCCGCCGCCGAATTGACCCAGCATCGACTGGACCAGGTTCAGGCCCGATTCGCCCATCCGCAC
>PHEM01000154.1 GCA_002842935.1 Alphaproteobacteria bacterium HGW-Alphaproteobacteria-13
CCCCAGCCGGAGCTGCCGTTGCTGCCCGACGAACCGTTCGAGCCGCCCGACGAAGAAGAGGAGGACGAAGAACTGCTCGACGAAGAGGAGGAGGACGAGCTGCCGCCGCGCGAAGAGCTGCCGCCCGATGTGCCGTGCGAGGAACCGCCGTGCGACGAGCTTCCCCAGCCGGAGCTGCCGTTGCTGCCCGACGAAGAAGAGGACGACGAGGAACTGCTCGACGAGGAGGATGAGGACGAGCCGCCGCCGCGTGAGGAACTGCCGCCCGATGTGCCGTGCGAGGAACCGCCGTGCGACGAGCTTCCCCAACCGGAACTGCCGTTGCTGCCCGACGAGCCGTTAGAGCCGCCCGACGAAGAGGAGGACGAAGAAGAACTGCTCGACGAGGAGGACGAGGAGGAGCCGCCGCCGCGCGACGAGCTGCCACCCGACGTGCCGTGCGACGAACCGCCGCGCGATGAGCTTCCCCAGCCGGAGCTGCCGTGCGAGCTGCCGCCCTTCGACGAACTGGCGCCGCCCGACGACGACGAACTCGACGAGGAGGAGGAGGAAGAAGAGGACGACGATGACGAGGACGACGACGAACTTGACGAGGATGTGCTGACGCCGCCCGTCGAAGTCGAGACATTGCCGGACGATGTCGAGACATTGCCCGATGAGGTCGACACGCCGCCCGTGGACGTGCTGACGCCGCCGGTCGATGTCGAAACGCCGCCGGTGGACGTGCTCACGCCGCCCGTGGAGGTCGATACGCCGCCGGTCGAAGTCGACACGCCTCCGGTCGATGTCGAGGTGCTGACGCCGCCCGTGGATGTGGACACGCCTCCGGTCGAGGTCGTGCTGCTGATGCCGCCCGTCGACGTGGACACGCCGCCCGACGTGCTGCTGGTCGATCCGCCGGAGGTGCTGCTGGTCGAACTGATGCCGCCAGTGGTGGTCGAGGTGACGACGACGCTGCCGCCCCCGCTGCTGCTGCTGCCTCCGCCAAAGAATCCGCCGAAGAATCCGCCGCCGCCGAATCCGCCCAGGCCGCCGCCGATCACGGTGACGCCGCCGCCGCTGCCGCCGCCGCCTTCCCAGCCGCCACGCTGCGGGAAAGGCGCATAGGGGACGGGAGGCAGGGGAATCGTCTGCGTCACGACCTGCGTCTGCGGCGTCGCGGTGCGAATCACGCGCTTGGTCGTCACGACGCGGCGGATGCGCTTCACGGGCTTGCGGGCCGCGTGGCGCTTGCGCACGACTTTCTTGGCGCAGCAGGACTTTGCCTTCTGGACCTGAGCGGCTGCCGGAACGTCGGAAATCTGCATTGCGCCGCTTCCGATAATCGCGCCGCCGCAAGTGCAGGCGCAAAGCTTGGCAAGGGCCATTCGGACAGACATATATTCTCTTTCTTTCCCGTTGCAGGCGTGTCGGGATCGGTTCGCCGCCGCTCCGTTCGCACCTCTTGGCTAGGGACAAAAGGCCAAAGCTTTATGAATGCGGCAATCGCGTTAACCGCGTTCACCTGTCCGACAGCGGGATTATGGACCCGGAATCAACCCTGAAGGCGGTAACTGTCCCAAAATAATACGGAAATCATGCAAATCTTGCTAGGCACGTTAACTTCCATGGTGCGTTGACCGGGATGTGGAAATCGTCACGGTCCGGCGTGAGGGGGCATCAGCGGTTCAGCCTGGCTTCACACGACTGGTTCTAGCCGCTGCTTCCTGCTTGTACCCCATCCCACGGCTGGTTATAGGCGCGGCGCGTTCCCTGCTCCGCTATTCGCGGCGGCAAGGCGACAGGAAAGGACTCGGAAAGCCCGTCATGCCGACCAAGATTGCAGATGTTGGTGCCGATGCCCTGCTTCAGGCCAAGTCCAATCTCGATTCCGACTATGTGCCGAGCGACGACGAAGAGTTCATGAACGAGCGGCAGCGGGAATATTTCCGCGGCCTGCTGCTCGCGTGGAAGAAGTCGATCCTGTCGGAATCCGAATCGACGCTGGCGCATCTTCAGGACGGTCCGCTGCGCGAACCCGATCTGGCCGACCGCGCGTCGAGCGAGACCGACTGGGCGATCGAGCTGCGCACGCGCGACCGCCAGCGCAAGCTGATCGCAAAGATCGACGCCGCGATCCGCCGCATCGACGAAGGCGAATATGGCTATTGCGCCGTGACCGGCGATCCGATTTCGCTGGCGCGGCTTCAGGCCCGCCCGATTGCGACGATGACGCTGGAGGCGCAGGAGCGTCACGAGCGTAACGAGCGCATCTCGCGCGAGGACTGACGCCCTCTTTCGTTTCCGCTCCATTTACGTTTCCTCAAGGGCTGGGTCCTAGGATCGCCGCGTTGATGTTCAACGTGGGGAACAGGCCGCATGGAATCGCGAGAGCCATTGTCGATGGACGAAAAAGTCGCGGCGCTGTCGCGCGGCGCCGATCGGGACAGCCTGTTCATGCAGGCGCGCCTGACGCTGTCCGGTGAAACGGAACCTGTCACGGTCCGCGTCCGCAACCTGTCGGCGGGCGGAATGCTCGCCGAAACGCCGCAACGCGCCGCCGAGGGCGCAAGCGTCGATGTCGAATTGCCCAATGTGGGTTCCGTGCGCGGACGAGTCGTGTGGGTCGGCGAAGGAAAGTTCGGGATCGCCTTTGAACGGCCCGTCAATCCGCAGGCGGTTCGCCGCCAGCTTGTGCAGCGCGTGGAGGTTCCGCCGCATATCGCGGTGCTGGACCGCAAGCCGGCCTACCGCCGGCGCTGACGCCTGCCGCACGGGGCGGCGCTCTGTTGATGGGCGTCAACGGGGCGGTAGTGGTAAAGAGGGCGATCAGGCGATCGCCCGCATCTCTTCCTTGCTCTTGAGCTTCTGTTTCTTCATCTGCGCCAGCAGGCCCGTGTCGGGGGCAGGACGGCGCTCTTCATTCGCAATTTTCGCATCGAGGTCCGCATGGCGGGACTTCAGGGCGGAAAGGTGCGATTCGCTCATTGGCCATTCTCCTTGTTCGACTCAGATTGGCAAGGCGGAGTAAAACATGAATCGCGTGCTTTGTCGTGACGATTCGGCCAGACGGTCCTCGTTGCGGACCAAAGGTGATGGTGGCAGGAGGAAGGCGTGAATCCCGAAGAGATCGTCCAGCGTCTGGAACTGCTTCGCATCGAGCATCGCGATCTCGACGCCGCGATCATCGCCCTGACGGAAAGCGCCGTTCCCGACATGCTCCAGATCGCGCGGATGAAGAAGCGCAAGCTGCGCCTGCGCGACGAGATCGCCTGGTGCGAGGATCAACTGCTTCCCGACATCATCGCCTGAATCATATCGGGACAGCCGCCGCGTCCGATTTCATGGTTAGCGCGGTTGCGGCAAGGGCGGCGGCCATGGCATCCGCTTGCCCCATGGCGACGAAGCGTGCGGAAGATGGAGCGACCGGCCTGCCTGTGCTGCGCGCGCAGGTCGAGAATCTCTATGTCGAGACCATGGTGCTGGCCGACGAGGCGCACGCCGCCTTCGCCGCCGCGCGCGCGCGTATCGGCGAAGAGGGCGGTGCGGACGAGACCGCGCTGTTCCGGATCGGGCTGGCCTGCGAATCGCTGAAGACGACGACGCGGCTGATGCGCGTGATCGCCTGGCTGCTCCACCGCCGCGCGATGTTCGCGGGCGACCTCGGCGCCGGTCCCGACGACAGCGCCGCGCGCATCGGCGAGCCGATCGCGGCGGACTGGAGCCTGTGCGACCGCTTCGACGCCCCGCTGCGCGGCATCGTCGCCGCGAGCGAGCGCCTGTTCGCGCGCGTCACGGCACTGGAGGCGGGATGGCAGGTCCCCGCCGCGCCATCGCCGGTGCAGGCGCTGCTGGCGCAGATCGCGGCGCGCCTCTGACACCGCGGTTTCGTGCGGGACCTGCTTATTCCGCTTGCCTTAAAACAGGCATATGAAATATCTCTTTTCTTTCAGACGAAAGGGAGCAGGAATGGATCGTGCGGAAAAGCTGGCATTGCTCGATCGCGGACTGACGCGCGCGGCGGAGGCGATCGGCGACGTCACGCCCGTGGTGATGGCGCGCTATTATGCGCGCTTTCCCGATGCGGCAGGCAGATTCGAACATCATGGAATGGGCCGGACGGCGGCGCTGGAAGGCGAAATGGTCGAGACCTGCCTCTATTGCCTGATGCATTGCATCGAACGCCCGACCGAAATCGAGATCTTGCTCGATGGGTCCATCCCGCATCATCATTTCACGCTGAACGTGCCGATCGACTGGTATCAGGGGCTGCTCGACACGGTGATCGACGTGATTGCGGAAACCGTGCCCGCCGACGCCGCCGACGAGCAGCATCTGTGGGACGAGATACGCGGGCAGCTTGGGGCTGTCTTCACGCAATGCCGCGCGCTGCTTCCCGGCGCCGATCCCATCGCCGCCTTGCGCTAAGCCGGACGACGTCATCATCGCTTCCGCTTCCCCGCGTCCTGCGGCGGGAAGAATCTAACAGTCATTGTCATCTTTATGACGGACTTGGGGGCTGGGCCGCGCGCGCGGCGCGGTCCATTCTTCGCACGGGGTCGCGTGTGACGGAGGGTTTTGATGAACAAGTCGATTATGGCCATCACGGCGGCGCTGCTCGTGGGAACGGCGCCCGCCGCACTGGCGGTGCAGAAGGAAACGGTCGCGCTCGATAAGTGCGAGGAAAGCTATGGCACCATCGCGGTCGTCGAGGGCGAGACGCAGGGATGGTCCGAATATGGGCTGGGTTCGCCGCGCGAGCTGATCAATGCGCTGGCGGTGGAATCGGGCTGCTTCACACCGCACAATCCGGGCGGCGGCGTGTCGGCCGACTTCCTGATGAACGTCATCGCGGGCGATTCCGAAGAGGTCGACAAGTCGATCGAGATGGCGAAATCGGCGGCGGTCGAGGGGCTGGTGCGATCGGGTGCGGCCACCAGCATCATTTCGAAAGTGCCGGTCGGCGGCGCGCTGGTCGGCATGTTCGGCGGTCTCGGCGGCAAGAAGAAGCGCGTCGCGGCGGGCATCAAGCTGCTCAGCCCCGCGACGGGCCAGGCCGTGGTCACGGGCACGGGCGAAGTGCGCAAGAGCACGATCAGCTTCGCGGGGGCCAACGCCTGGACGGCGGGCGCGAACGCCGCGGGTTATGGCGGCAGCAAGGACGGGCAGATGCTCGTCGAGGCGTTCGTGAAGGCGTTCAACGCCGTGTCGGCGCAAGGCGCGACCATCGCCGCGCAGCCCAGGGCGCAGCCCGCCGCCGCCGCCGCGTCCGCCGCCAAGGTCGCGGCCGATACGGTGATGCGCGCGACTCCCGCCGCCGACGGCGCCAGCGTGCGCGACCTGCGCGCGGGCACCGCCGTCACGCCGACCGGCCAGCGCGAAGGGCTGTTCATCGAAGTGGAGGATAATTACGGCACGAAAGGCTGGGTGTCGGTCGAGGATATGGGCTGAACCCTGCGGCTTGCCCCGGTCCTTCGGCTATGGCAGAAGGACCGGGGTCGCATCGAGGGGATGATGCGTCGCCACACGGACAAGCTGAAGCTGCTATATATCGATGACGACCGCCGCACTGCGCGCGACGTGCGGCGTATCGCCGCCGCGCGCGGGGACACGCTGGTCTGGGAATCCTCCGGCAGGGCTGGGTTGCTGCGCGCCGGGCTGGAGCGTTTCGACGTCATCCTCCTCGACCGGATGCTCGGCGGCATCGGTGATCTCGACGGGCTGACGGTCCTGCGCCGCCTGCGCGAAAGCGGCGTCGGGGCGCCCGTGCTGATGCTGTCGCGACTCGACCGCGCGGACGACCGCGCCGAAGGGCTGGACGCGGGCGCGGACGACTATCTCGCCAAGCCGTTCGAGGCCGCGGAGCTGACGGCGCGGCTGCGCGCGCTGCACCGCCGCGCGGCGGGACGCGAGCATAGCGCCGTGATCCTCTATGGCGCCTTCGAATGCCATGTGAAGGCGCGCACCGCCTTTCGCCAGAACCGCCACTTGCCGCTCAGCCCGCGCGAGTTCGAGCTGTTCCGCTATTTCATGGAGAATGCGGGCGAAGTGGTGACGCGCGACATGATGCTGCGCAAGGTCTGGAACATGTCCTTTGATCCCCGGACCAATGTCGTCGACGTCAATGTCGGGCGGATGCGACGCAAGCTGGAGGACGGATTCGCGGGTCCCGCGCTGGAGACCATCTGGGGCCAGGGTTATCGCCTGCTCGACGGGCGGTAGAGTTTGTCCTGTTTCGTCTGATCCGTTCGTCCTGAGGAGGGGCTGAGCTTGTCGAAGCCCCGTCTCGAAGGGCCGCGACGTCGCAGTCCTTCGAGACGCCATTTCGACAGGCTCAATGGCTCCTCAGGACGAACGGGCTTTGCATCCACTTAAACAAGACAAACTCTAACCCATCCACTCCACCCAGGCGCCGTGCGCGTGGGCATGGGCGAGCAGCCGTTCCGTCTCGCCGCCCGGCCAGTACCGCACGACCAGTTCGTGGTGATGGACGGTGCGGTTGGCCTCTAGCGCGATCCACGCCAGCGGACGGTCGCGAGTCGCCCGCGCGCCCGCCGCCTCCATCGCCGCGATCACATGGTCCCGCTGGGCCTGCGGCACATATTGCCAGACGATCGAATGCATCAGCACGCGCGTCGTGCCCGCCGTCTGCGGCCGCTCCAGTTCGGACTCGACGAATTCGGCGGCGTTGGCGCGGATGAGGTCGGGCGGCGCCGCGCGCGCCGCCGCGATCGCCGCTTCCATCCGCGCGAAGCGGATGCGATGCTCGGGCCAGATATAGGCCTTCAGCCGCAGCGCTTGCGCGGGATCGCTCAGGTCGACGGGCGCGACGTCGCAGCCCTTCAGCCCGGCGAAGGCGACGGGATGCTGCGGCGGATGGCTGCCGCGCCATTCGGGCGCGAAGGCCATCGCGCCCGGCCGCGGTCCGACCTGCACGCCGCCGAGGTCGTAATGATAGCGGTCGATCATCAGGTTGATGCCCGCGCTCGACCCGATTTCCAGACAGTCGAAATGCGGCGGCAATCCCCGGTCCGCCAGCCACAGCATCGCCGCGACGAAGTTCGACGACCGCCCCGCCTCGTTGGTCTGCGGCGGGCCGTCGAGCCACGGCAGCAGCGCCGCGTCGTGCCCGGCCGCGACTCCGGCGACGATCGCGGCGTCGTTGATGTCCTCGGCATCGGCATAGATGGGGGCGAGGCCCGGCGCGGCGCCCGACAGGTGCAGCGCGTGCAGCCCGCCCGCCGCGCGCAGCGGCAGCGCGTCGGCCAGCGGCGCGCCCGGCCACCGCGCGATGCGGTGCGCGAATTCGGTCGCGGGCCTGGCGA
>PHEM01000155.1 GCA_002842935.1 Alphaproteobacteria bacterium HGW-Alphaproteobacteria-13
CCGCCTCTCCCCATTTGTCGTCGGGGACGCCGATCACCGCGACATCGGCGACGCCGGGACAGCCCATGATCGCGCTTTCGACTTCGGCCGGATAGACATTCTCGCCCCCCGACACGATCATGTCCTTGATACGGTCGTGGACGAAATAATAGCCGTCCGCGTCGCGATAGCCGACGTCGCCGGTATGCAGCCAGCCGTCGACCACCGTTTCGGCCGTCGCCTCCGGCCGGTTCCAATATTCCTTCATGACGATGTCGCCGCGAATGGCGATCTCGCCGATCTCGCCATCGCCGAGCGGACGCCCCTCCCCGTCGAGGATCGCCATTTCGCTCTGCGGCCACGGTTTGCCGCACGACGTCAGCTTGCCGGGCAGGTCATGGGCAGCGGGCGGCAGATAGGAGCCGCCCCCGGCGGATTCGGTCATGCCATAGAATTGCACGAAATCGCAGCCAAAGACCGCCCGCGCGCGGCGCAGCACATTCTCGGCGATCGGCGAGGCGCCATAGGCGATCGAACGAAGATGCGAATAGTCGCCGTCCGCCGCCTCGGGCTGTTGCAGCATCATCTGGATCATCGCGGGGGCGAGAAAGGCATGGGCGACCTTTTCCTCGCTCAACATGCGGATCGCGTCGGCGGCGGAGAAATCCTTGACCAGCACCAGCCGCCCGCCCTGCGCCAGCCCCGAAAAGCTGACGTTGGTGCCCGCGACGTGGAACAGGGGCATGACGATCATCACCGTCTCCCCCTCCTCATAGGCGAAGCCGTCGATCTCGGTCGCCATCTCCAGGAAACGGCGATAGGTCTTGTTGGCGAGCACCACCCCCTTTGGCCGCCCCGTCGTCCCGCTGGTGTAGAGCTGGAGCAGGTCGTCGCCGAGCTGCGGATCGTCGGCAGGCCGCGCCGCGGGCGCGCCGCCGATCCAGGCGTCCAGCGATTCGATCCCGGAATGCGATCCGTAGAGCGCGACCAATTGCGGCGGATTGTCGAGACCGGCGACCGCCGCCTGTGCGAGGTCGAAGAAATCCTCGCCCACGAACAACAGCTTCGGCGCTGCATCGCCCAGAATGAACGCGATCTCGCCCGCCGCGAGCCGGCAGTTGACGGGCGTCAGGCACGCCCGCGCCCGCGCCGCGCCGAAGAACAGCGGATACCAGCTATCGTGATTCCGGGTCAGCACCGCGACCCGGTCGCCAGGCCGCACGCCCGACGCCAGCATGGCGTTGGCGATATGGTTCGACCGGGCATCGAGTTCGGCGAAGCTCGTCTCGCTGTCCCCGAACTTCACGGCGACCACGTCGCCGCGCGTGCGCGCCTGTGCCGCCGGAATGTCCGCCAACGTCCGAATCGCGTCCAGATCGATCATCGCTTTCTCCCACTTCCGTATGTTTTGATCTTGAACAAGATAGAATACTAAGCAAGTGTTCCGCCAGCCCCAAAATCGAGAGGACCGGCCGTGTTTGACCACCCCATCTTGCCAACGACCATTGTCGGAAGCTACCCCCAACCCGACTGGCTGATCGACCGCGAGCGGCTGAAGACCAGCCTGCCGCCGCGCGTGCGCGCCGAGACGCTGTGGCGCATCGCCGAACCCTGGCTGGCCGATGCCCAGGAAGCGGCGACACTGATGGCGATCCGCGATCAGGAGGAACTGGGCATCGACATCGTCGGTGACGGCGAAATGCGGCGCGAAAGCTATTCGAACCGCCTCGCGACGGCGCTGTCGGGCATCGATCCCGAAAAACACGGCACGGCGATCGACCGCACCGGCAAGGCGAACCCGGTGCCGCTGGTGTCCGGCCCGATCCGCCGCGTCGCGCCGATCGAGGCGCAGGACGCCGCCTTCCTGCGCCGCCATTCGACGAAACCCGTCAAGCTGACGCTGCCCGGACCCTTCACCATGACGCAGCAGGCGGAGAACGGCTGGTATCCCGACGCCCGGTCGCTGGCGATGGACTATGCCGACGCCGTCAACGCGGAAGTCCGGGACCTGTTCGCGGCGGGCGTCGATGTCGTCCAGCTCGACGAGCCTTATCTGCAAGCGCGCGCCGACGAGGCGCAGCATTATGCGATCGAGGCGATCAACCGCGCGCTCGACGGCGTCGAGGGCACGACCGCGCTGCATATCTGCTTCGGCTATGCGATGGTGCATCACGGCGCGGGTTCCGCCGGGGCGAAGCCCCAGGCCTATGACTTCCTCGCCGAACTCGAAGCCTCGGCGATCGACGTCATCTCGATCGAGGCGGCGCAGCCGGGGCTGGACCCCGCGATCCTCGCCGAACTGCCGACCAAGACGATCATGTACGGCGTGCTCGACCTGTCGACGCCCGAAGTCGAAACGCCGGAAACCGTCGCGGGCCGCATTCGCGAGGCGCTGCGCCACATCGACGCCGAACGGCTGTGGATCGCGCCCGACTGCGGCATGAAATATCACAGCCGCGAACATTCGCAGGCCAAATTGAAAGCCATGGTTGACGGCGCCGCGATCGTGCGGGCGGAGTTGAAATAGGGCAGCGCGCAAACCCCATCGTCATTGCGAGCGTAGCGAAGCAATCTCCAGCCATCGGCACGGCAGACCGATAGCTGGAGATTGCTTCGTCGCCTACGGCTCCTCGCCATGACGGTGCGGGAATATTTGACCAATCCGACATTGCCGACTATCGCGTTTCGCAGAACCGCCATAAAGCGCTGGGAGAGTCCGCATGTCCGAATTGCCGCCGTCCGAACCCCTGATCCCCGTTCCGGCCGACGCCGCCGCGAACACGCATTGCGGCGCGGCCGACTATGACCATCTTTATGCCCGGAGCATCGCGGAACCCGACGCCTTCTGGGCCGAGCAGGCGGGGCGCCTCGACTGGATCACGCCGCCGACGAAGATCGCGAACTGGTCCTTCGATCCCGTCAGCATCCAATGGTATGAGGACGGCGTCCTCAACCTTTGCCACAATGCGCTCGACCGCCATGTCGCGGCAGGCCATGGCGAGCGCACCGCGATCATCTTCGAGCCGGACGATATCGACGGAGAGACACGGACGATCAGCTATGCCGCGCTGCTCGCCGACGTGATCCGCATGGCGAACACGCTGAGAAAGCTGGGCGTCAAAAAGGGCGACCGCGTCACCATCTATATGCCGATGATCCCCGAAGGCGCGGTGGCGATGCTCGCCTGCGCGCGCATCGGCGCGATTCACAGCGTGATCTTCGGCGGCTTCTCGCCCGAGGCGATCCACGGCCGTATCGAGGATTGCGGCAGCGACTGGGTGATCTGCGCCGACGAAGGCTTGCGCGGTGGCCGCACCATCCCCCTCAAGGCCAATGTCGACAAGGCGCTGGAACGCGTGGACGTCAAGGCGGTGCTGGTCATCGCCCACACCGGCGGCGACATCGCGATGAAGGACGGCCGCGACCATTGGTACGACGCGCTGTCCGCCGACGTCGGCGACAGCTGCCCGTGCGAGCCGATGAATGCGGAGGACCCGCTGTTCATCCTCTACACCTCCGGCTCGACGGGCAAGCCCAAGGGCGTGCTGCACACGGTCGGCGGCTATTCGGTGTGGGTCGCCTCGACCTTCTGGTACGGTTTCGACTATCGCCCCGGCGAAATATTCTGGTGCAGCGCCGACATCGGCTGGGTCACGGGGCACAGCTATGTCGTCTATGGTCCCTTGCAGAACGGCGCGACCAGCCTGATGTTCGAGGGCGTCCCCAACTATCCCGACCATGACCGTTTCTGGCGCATCGTCGACAAGCACCAGGTGAATATCCTCTACACCGCCCCGACCGCGATCCGCGCGCTGATGCGCGAGGGCGACGATTATGTGACGCGCCACGACCTGTCGTCGATCCGCCTCCTCGGCAGCGTCGGCGAACCGATCAACCCGGAGGCGTGGCGCTGGTATCACCAGACCGTCGGCAAGGGCCGCATTCCCGTGATCGACACATGGTGGCAGACCGAGACGGGCGGCATCATGATCACCACATTGCCCGGCGCGCACGCGATGCAGCCGGGCAGCGCGGGGCGTCCTTTCTTCGGCGTCCGTCCGCAGCTCGTCGATGCCGACGGCGCCGTGCTCGCCGACGAGCAGACCCGCGGCGCGGCCGAGGGCAATTTGTGCATCACCCATAGCTGGCCGGGGCAGATGCGGACCGTCTATGGCGATCATGAGCGCTTCGTTCAGACCTATTTCTCGACCTACAAGGGCAAATATTTCACGGGCGACGGCTGCCGCCGCGATGCGGACGGCTATTGGCGGATCACGGGCCGCGTCGATGACGTGATCAACGTGTCGGGACACCGCATGGGCACCGCCGAAGTCGAAAGCGCGCTGGTGCTGCACGACCTCGTCGCCGAGGCGGCGGTCGTGGGCTTCCCGCACGACATCAAGGGCCAGGGCATCTATGCCTATGTGACGCTGAACGCGGGCGTGGCGCCGAGCGACGAGGTCGCCGCCGCGCTCAAGCAGCAAGTGCGCAGCGAGATCGGCCCGATCGCGACGCCCGACCATATCCACTTGACGCCCGCGCTGCCGAAGACCCGCTCGGGCAAGATCATGCGCCGCATCCTGCGCAAGATCGCCGAAAATGACTTCGGGTCGCTGGGCGACACATCGACGCTGGCCGACCCGAGCCTGGTGGACGGGCTGATCGAGGAACGGAAGAATCGTTGACTCTCCCCTCCCGCTTGCGGGAGGGGGATTTCTTCAGAACTCAAAATCCGGCAGTTCGGCCATGGCGATGCCCAGCGCCTCGGCCCAGCCGTCGGACACGCTGCGGAAATAGGGGTCGTCGCGTTCGAACCGCCGCTCGCACACCGTGGTGAAATCGTCATATTCGTGGATCTTCAGGTCGATCGGCAAATCGACCCCCGCATTGGCGCGGATCGTCGAATCGAACGACACGCACAATAGCTTCACGGCATCCTCGAACGACATGGCGGCATCATAGGAACGGACGATGATCGGCCGCCCATATTTGGTCTCGCCGATCTGGAAGAAGGGATTGTCCTCCCCCGCCTCGATGAAATTGCCTTCGGGATAGACCAGGAACAGGCGCGGCTCCGCCCCCTTTATCTGCCCGCCGACGATCAGCGAGGCGCGGAACAGAGATTCCGCCGTCGGTCCCTCGTCGCTGTGGCGCTTGACGATGCCGCGCAGCACGTCGCCGACGATGGTCGCGACCTGGAACATCGACGGCGCGACGAGGATCGAGGGCGCTCGCTCCCCCGGCGCCTTGGTCCGCTCGTCGAGCAGGCTGACGACCGCCTGCGTCGTCGCGAGGTTGCCCGCCGACATCAAGGTGATCACGCGCTCGCCCGGCACGCGCCAGCTTCGAAGCTTGCGGACCTGCGAGATATCGTCGACGCCCGCATTGGTGCGGGTGTCGGCCATGAACACCAGCCCCTTGTTCAATCGCATGCCTACACAGTAAGTCATCGAATCCCGTTTCCGCGCCCCGGACCCGCTTATTGCTGCACCTGCAATTGGACAACCAGATTTTCCTCCGCCGCGCCATAGCGCATGCCGCGCACGGGGGCGGCGTCGTGATAGTCGAGACCCGTGGCGACGCGGATATAGCGCTGGTCGGGCGAATGGCTGTTGCTGATATCGAAGCCGATCCAGCCGATATGGTCGAAATGCGCCTCCGCCCAGCCGTGCGTCGCGTCCTGGTGCGTCCGGTCGTCCATCATCAGATAGCCGGAGACATAGCGCGCCGGATGGCCGAGGTGGCGCATCGCCGCGATGAAGATATGGGCATGGTCCTGACACACGCCGCCTTCGCCGGACAGCGCCTGTTCCGCGCTCGTCTCCGCGCCGGTGACGCCGATGCGATAGGGCAGCCGGTCGAGGATCAGCGCCGACAGCGCATGCGCGCGCTCGATCTCCGACGCGAAATCGCGGCCCAGCGCGGCGGTCAGCGCCCGCACGCCGCGTCCCGCGCGCGTCAGCGGCGTCGGCCGCAGAAAGCTCCACAGCGGCATCGCGCCGCGATGCGGGCCGATCACGCCGTCCGTGGTGTGAAGCTCCACGTCGCCCGTGCAGCGGATCACCAGTTCGCTGACTCCGGTCTCGACCGCGATCAGGTCGACGCCGTTGCCGTGATGGTCGCTGTAGTGGAGCTGGTGCGCGCCGCCCTCGACCGCGATCGACCAATGGTGGATGCCTTGCTGCCCCGGCCGCTCGCGCGGGGTCAGCCGCACCTGTTGCAGCGCATAGGCGACGGGACCGTCATAGCGATAATGCGTGATATGATTGACCGACAGGCGCAAGGGCGTCACTCCACGAAGCGGTAATCGCGCTCGATCTGCCGCGCGAGGGCGGCGCTGGCGCTGAGGAAATCGGTGATATATTCGTGCAGCCCGCCATCGAAGATCGACTGGATCGGCCGCGACAGCCGGTCGTCGCAGATCCGCGCCGCCATCCGCCCCGCCTCCGTCTCTTCGCCATAGCCGCGTTGCAGCCAGCCCAGATTGTCGTTCATCATCTCGCAGCAAAAGGCCAGGCTGCGCGGCATCTGGCGATAGAGGATCAGGAACTCTGCGATCTTCAGCGCGCTGATCTCCGTCCCATAGAGCCAGCGATAGGCGCGGTGCGCCGACACGGAGCGCAGGATCGTCTCCCACTGCGCATTGTCGAGCGACGTGCCGATATGCGCGACCGAGGGCAGCAGCAGATAATATTTGACGTCGAGGATGCGCGCGGTGTTGTCGGCGCGCTCCAGAAAGGTGCCGAGCCGCGCGAAATGATAGCCGTCGTTGCGCAGCATCGTCCCCGAAAAGGCGCCGCGAACCTGCGCGCTCTGCTGGCGGATCGCCGCGAGCACGGCGGGCAGGTCGTCCTCGCGCACCTGCCGCCCCAGCAGGCCGGTCAGCGTCATCCACGTGGTATTCACGGCCTCCCACACTTCGCGCGTCAAGTGGGTGCGGGCGGTGCGGGCATTGTCGCGGGCGTATTTGACCACCGACAGGATGCTCGACGGATTGGCGGGATCGCGCAGCATGAAATCGACGACGCGCCGAGAGGCATAGTCGCTGTGCGCCTGCCGGTACGCCTGCTCCTGCCCCGCCGTCACCAGCACGGAACGCCATTCGGCCTCCGCCGTGCTCGACCGCGTCAGCGCGATGCGGAAACCCGCGTCGATCAGCCGCGCATTATTCTCGCTGCGCTCCAGATAGCGCGCCATCCAGAAGAGGGCGCCGGCGGTTTTGCCTAGCATGGCCGCCCCCTCCCCTCCCGCAAGCGGGAGGGGCAGCGAGACTTGGCAGCTTGCTGCCTAGTCGCAGCGGGGTGGGCCGGGACCGTGGCGTCAAT
>PHEM01000156.1 GCA_002842935.1 Alphaproteobacteria bacterium HGW-Alphaproteobacteria-13
CGGACGCCGTGCCCATCGACCAGCGCCGCCGCGACCTTGCGCGCCGCGGCATGGAATTGCTTGAAGCTCAACCGCTCCTCGCCTTCGACGAGGAAGGTCTTGTCGCCATGCTCCGCGCAGAAATAGGCGATATAATCGACGATGTTCGAAGGCGCGTTGGTGATGAAAGGCAATGGACGGCCGAACCGTTCGACCGTCCCGACCTCGATCGGCCCGCCGGGACCGGTGATCATGTCATAAGCGGCGTCCAGGCGCAGATCGAGCGCGGATGGCATCTTATATCTCTCCTCTTGGTCTCATTGCGCTAACCCCTTATGGGGAACGCCTCTCCTGGGGAAGGTCCGAGACAATATGTTTCTTTTTGCAACCCTAACCGAAGCAACGCAATATGTGAACTTCCATGATTTGATGGGAGAAAACAGCGAAATCGCGTTCAGCGTCTTCGGCCTGCCGATCCGCTGGTATGCGCTGGCCTATCTCGCGGGGGTCTTTCTCGGTTACTGGTATCTCTTGAAACTGATCGCGCAGCCGGGCGCGCCGATGGCGCGGCGCCATGCCGACGACATGATCTTCTATGCGATGCTGGGCATCATCGTGGGCGGGCGCGTCGGCTATGTGCTCTTCTATAATCTGGAAGCCTATGCGAAGAATCCGGTCGATGTGTTCCGGCTGTGGGACGGCGGCATGTCGCTGCATGGCGGCGTGATCGGCGTGCTGATCGCCATCTGGTATGTGACGCGCAAGGAAAAGCTGAATTTCCTGCGCTTCTGCGACTATATCGCGGTCGTCGTCCCGATCGGCCTGTTCCTTGGCCGCCTCGCCAATTTCGTCAATGGCGAGTTGTGGGGGCGCACGACCACGGCGGCGTGGGGCATCATCTTTCCGGGCAGCGGGTCGATGCTGCCGCGCCATCCCAGCCAGCTTTACGAAGCGGGGCTGGAAGGCCTGTTGTCGCTGGCGGTGCTCAGTTTCCTCTTCTGGCGCACCGATGCGCGCTACAAACCCGGCTTCCTGTTCGGCATGGCCGCGATCCTCTATGGTCTCAGCCGCTTCGCGGTCGAGTTCGTGCGCGAACCCGATGCGCAGCGGCAGTGGGTGGTCGAGGCGACGGGCCTGTCGATGGGCCAGTGGCTGACGGTGCCGATGCTGATCCTGGGCTTTTGGCTGGTCGCGACCGCGAAAGGCCGCCGTCAGCGCGTCGAGCCGGTCGCGGGACCCGACGCCATTGCCTGACGGTCCGCCGACGCCCGAGCAGCTGATAAGGACGATCGCCGCCGACCGGCCGATGACCGTCGCCGACTATATGGCGGCGGCGAACGCGCATTATTATGCGACGCGCGACCCGCTGGGCGCGGCAGGCGATTTCACCACGGCGCCGGAGATCAGCCAGATGTTCGGCGAGATGATCGGCGTCTGGATCGCCGACCTGTGGACGCGCGCGGGCCGCCCGCCCTTTCGCTATGTGGAGCTGGGACCGGGGCGCGGAACGCTGGCCGCCGACGCGCTGCGCGTCATGGCGCGCTTCACCTGCGCGCCCATGGGCATCCATCTCGTCGAGACCAGCCCGGCGCTGCGCGCGGCGCAGGCGGCGCGGATTCCGGCAGCGCAGCATCACGACAGTGTCGCCGACCTGCCGCCGGACGGCGCGGCGATCATCGTCGCCAATGAATTTTTCGACGCGCTGCCCATCCATCAATATCAACGCACCGCCGAGGGCTGGCGCGAGCGCATGGTCGTGCAGGGGGATGGCGGGCTGCTGCCCGCGCCCGGCGACGCGCCCGCCGACGACGCCGTTCCCGCGGCCTTGCGCGGCTCCCCCGAAGGCAGCATCGTCGAGACCGCGCCCGTTTCGGCGGCGGTCATGCAGGGTTGCACCTTTCGCATCGTCCGGCACGGCGGCGCGATGCTGGTCATCGACTATGGTCATGAAGGCCCGGCGGCGGGCGACACGTTGCAGGCCGTGAAAGCGCACGGCTTCGCCGATCCCTTCGCCGATCCGGGCGAGGCCGACTTGACCGCGCATGTCGATTTCACGCCGCTGGCCGAAGTGGCGCGCGGCGCGGGGCTGGCCGTCGCGGGACCTGTCGGCCAGGGGGAATGGCTGCGGCGGCTGGGCATCGATGCGCGCGCGCAGGCGCTGGCGGACGCCGCGCCCGAACGCGCGCAGGAGTTCGCCGGCCAGCGCGACCGGCTGGTCGAAGGGCGCGAGATGGGCGAATTGTTCAAGGTCATGGCCGCGACCGCCCCGAACTGGCCGCATCCCGAAGGTTTTCTTCCTCCCCGGAATGGGGAGGTGGCAACCCGCCGGACTGACGGAGGGACCGAAACCTCTCGTCATGATGCACCGCCCCGCCCCCTCCACCACCCTTCGGGCGGTCCCCCTCCCCGTTCCGGGGAGGAATATCATCGCCAAGACACCGGAGTGACGGAATGACGATCGAAGCCGCCCGCGCCGAGGATGCTGACGCCCTGTCGCGCTTTGCCGAGCGGGCCTTCACCGACACCTTCGCGCATCTCTACGACCCCGCCGACCTAGCCGCCTTCCTCCCGACATGGAACCCGCCGGAGCGTATCTGCGCGCAGATCGCCGACCCGGCCTGGGCGATCCGCGTGGCGCGCGGCGCGGACGGCGCCATCACGGGCTTTGCCAAGATGGGGCCGCTCGACCTCCCCCTGCCGCCGGACCAGCCCGCCGGGAACGCAACCGAATTGCACCAGCTTTATGTCAGCGAAGCCGCCAAGGGCACGGGCATCGCCGCCGCGCTGATGCAATGGGCGATCGGCTGGGCGCGCGAACGGGCGTCGATCCTCTACCTGTCGGTCTTCATCGACAATCCCCGCGCGCAGGCCTTTTATCGCCGATACGGCTTCGTCGATGTCGGCCGCAACCCGTTCCGCGTCGGCAACCATATCGACGAGGACCGCATCTGGAGGCTCGATCTGTGACACCCCCCTATACCACCGCGCCGACGCTGGACGGCGTTCCGCACGGCTTTTTCAGCCGCAAGGGCGGCGTCTCGACAGGGCAGCTCGCCGCGCTCAACTGCGGCATCGGATCGGGCGACGATCCCGCGCGGATCGCCGAGAACCGGCGGCGCGCGGCGGACGCCCTGTTGCCGGGCGCGGCGCTGGCGGGGCTTTATCAGGTTCACGGCGCGCGCTGCGTCATCGTCGACGCGGACAGCGACCCGGATGCGCGGCCAGAGGCGGACGCGCTCGCGACGCGGACGCCCGGCCTGCTGCTCGGCATCGTGACGGCGGACTGCGTGCCGGTGCTGTTCGCCGATGCCGAAGCGGGCGTCGTCGGCGCGGCGCACGCGGGCTGGAAAGGCGCCCTCGCGGGCGTCACCGACGCGACGCTGACCACGATGGAAGGCCTCGGCGCGCGGCGCGAGCACATCGCCGCCGCGATCGGCCCGTGCATCGGCCGCGCCTCCTATGAAGTGGACGACGCCTTCGCCGCGCGCTTCGCCGACGACGATCCCGCGAACGAACGTTTCTTCGCGGCGGGGCGGCCCGGCCACGCGCTGTTCGACATCGCCGCCTATGTCGCCGCGCGGCTCGCGGCGGCGGGCGTCGGGCGGATTGCCATCGGCGGGCAGGATACCTATGCGCTAGCCGACGACTATTTCAGCTATCGCCGCGCGTGCCACAGGGGCGAGAACGGCTATGGCCGCCAATTGTCGGTGATCGGGGTCGGGTGAGGGACACGGGACGGCACCGTCATTGCGAGGAGCCGCAGGCGACGAAGCAATGACGGATTTGAGCGCTGGTCAGGGGAAAAACATATGAAATCACTGGCGATTCCGCGCAAGCGGCTGGTCTCGATCATCGGGGGATCGGCGGGCAATCTGGTCGAATGGTATGACTGGTTCGCCTATGCGGCCTTCGCCATCTATTTCGCGCCGGTCTTCTTTCCCAAGGCCGATCCGACCGCGCAGCTTTTGAGCACCGCGACGATCTTTGCCGTCGGCTTCATCATGCGGCCGATCGGCGCGTGGCTGATGGGGCGCTTTGCCGACACGCGCGGGCGCAAGGCGGGGTTGTCGCTGTCGGTCGCGCTGATGTTCAGCGGCTCGCTGCTGATCGCCGCCGCGCCGACCTATACCGTCGCGGGGCTGCTCGGTCCGGCGACATTGCTGGTCGCGCGGATGCTGCAAGGCCTGTCGCTGGGCGGCGAATATGGCGCGAGCGCGACCTATCTGTCCGAAATGGCCCCGCGCGAAAATCGCGGCTTCTGGGCGAGCTTTCAATATATGACGCTGATCGGCGGGCAGCTTTGCGCGATCTTCGTCGCCGTGGTGCTGCAAGCCTTTCTGACCGAACAGCAGCTGACCGACTGGGGCTGGCGCATCCCCTTCGTCATCGGCGCCTTTCTGGCGCTCGGCGTCTATCTGATGCGGCGCAACCTCGCCGAGACGCCGTCGTTCGAGAATCAGGCCGTGGACCGCCCGATCTCGACCGCGCGGCTGTTGTGGAAGGAGCATCGGCGCGAAAGCATCCTCGTCGGCATGTTGTCGGCGGGCGGCGGGCTGGGCGCCTATACCTACACCAGCTATATGCAGAAATATCTGTTCAACACGGTCGGTTTCGACAAGGCGACCGCGACCTATATCGTCGCCGCCGCGCTTTTGTGGTTCACGGCGATGCAGCCCGTGTTCGGCGCGCTGGCCGACCGTTTCGGGCGCAAGCCGATGCTGCTGCTGTTCGGCATCGGCGGCGCGATCGCCGCCGTGCCGACCTTCCTGACGCTGGAGCATATCAGCTCGCCGATCACCGCGACGCTGCTGATCCTGATCCCGCTGACGCTGCAAAGCGGCTATAGCGCCAACAACGCGCTGGTGAAGGCGGAGCTGTTTCCCGCGCATATCCGGGGGCTGGGCGTCGCCCTGCCCTATGCGATCGGCAACGCGATCTTTGCCGGGACGGTGGAGATGGTCGCGCTTTGGCTGAAGGGCCAGGGCGTCGAATGGATCTTCTATTTCTATGTCGCGGGCGTGATCGCGATGGCGGGCATCGCCACGCTGCTGCTGCCGGAGACCAGGGAACGCAGCCTGATCACCGACGACTGATCCCGTTGTCCTTGCAACCGGCGTTGCTGTAAGGCGTGATCGTCTTTGACCGTCGAAGGAGCGCCCCATGGCCACACGCCGCAAACCCCGCAAGAATATCACGCGCATCGGCGGCCATGCGGTCGGCCCGGCGACGCTGATGATGGGCCATGGCTATGACCCCGCGCTGTCCGAAGGGTCGCTGAAGCCGCCGGTCTTTCTGACCTCGACCTTCGCGTTCGAAAATGCGGCGGCGGGCAAGCGCTTCTTCGAACATATCACGGGCCAGCGCGAGGGACCGGCGCAGGGTCTCGTCTATTCGCGCTTCAACGGTCCGAACCAGGAAATGGTGGAGGACCGGCTGGCGGTGTGGGACGGCGCCGACGACGCGCTGGTCTTTTCCAGCGGCATGGCGGCGATCTCGACGCTGGTGCTCGCGCTGTGCGCCCGAAACGATGTGATCGTCCATTCGGGACCGCTCTATGCCGCCGCCGAGACGCTGATCGCGAACATCATGTCGCGCTATGGCGTCGCCTTCCTCGACTTCCCCGCCGGGGCGACGCGCGCGGAGATCGACGCCATATTGGGCCGCGCGAAGCGGCTCGCCGATGAGCGGGGCGGCAAGGTCGCGCTCGTCTATCTCGAAAGCCCGGCGAACCCCACCAACGTGCTGGTCGATGTCGAAGCCGTGCGCGCCGCGCGCGACGCCGCATTCCCCTCGGGCGAGCAGCGGCCCGCCATCGCCATCGACAACACCTTCCTCGGTCCGCTGTGGCAGCAGCCTCTAAAGCAGGGCGCCGAACTGACCGTCTACAGCCTCACCAAATATGCGGGCGGCCATTCGGACCTCGTCGCGGGCGGCGTCGCGGGCGAGCAGCGGCTGATCGATCAGCTCCGCCAGACGCGGAACATCCTGGGCACGATCTGCGACCCGCATACGGCGTGGATGCTGCTGCGCAGCCTGGAAACGCTGGAATTGCGCATGAGCCGCGCGGGCGAGAATGCGGCGAAGGTCTGCGCCTTCCTGAAGGATCATCCCAAGGTCGAGGGACTGGGCTATCTGGGCTTCATCCGCGACGCGCGGCAGCAGGATATCTTCGAGCGTCACTGCACGGGCGCGGGATCGACCTTTTCGCTGTTCATCAAGGGGGGCGAGGCGGAAAGCTTCCGATTCCTCGACGCGCTCCGGATCGCGAAGCTCGCGGTCAGCCTGGGCGGCACGGAGACGCTGGCGAGCCACCCCGCGGCGATGACGCACCTGTCCGTCCCGGCGGAGCGCAAGAAGGCGCTGGGCATCACCGACAATCTGGTGCGCGTGTCGATCGGCATCGAGGACGCCGACGACCTGATCGCCGACTTCGCGCAGGCGCTGGACGCGGTTTGATCCTATCTGTCATTGCGAGGAGCGCAGCAACGAAGCAATCTCCAGCCACCATCCTGTCTTGCCGTCAGAACAGCGGACCTTAATTCCGAGCCGTGTCCCCGAGCGAAGACGAGGGGCCTGTTCGAGCGAAGCGAGAACCCGCACCGTCGCTGGCCTCGACTTCGCTCGGCCGTGCCCCTCGTCTTCGCTCGGGGATACGGTGATTCGGATTTCGTGCGATATTTGCTCCAGCTGGAGATTGCTTCGCTCCGCTCGCAATGACGACGCTATTTCCGCGCCCGCCAGTCTACCACTTGCCAGCCCTGTTTCGGCGCCAGCAGCCTCAGTTTCCGCGACGGCGTCGTCGCCACGGCCTCATCGGCGAAATGCAGCATCGGATGGTCCGACACATGATCCGAATAGGCGCGGATATGCGCGGCGTCGCGCGTGATGGCGTTGTCGGCCAGCCAGCCCGTGATGCGCGCGAACTTCGCCTCGCCATAGCAATTGTCGCCCGCCAGCCGCGCATGGATATGGTCCGCCCCGTCCGGCTCGTCGAGCCGCGTCGCGAGCACATCATCGATCCCCAGCCGCCGCGCGATGGCATCGACATATAGGTGGAAAGAGGCCGTCGCCAGCAGCACGCGATAGCCCGCCGCGCGGTCGGCCGCGATCTGGTCGAGCGCCGCCGGGTGCAGCCCGCGCGCGACGACCTTGTCGGCATAGCTTTCGGCGAGCGGCGCGATCTCCGCGCGGCTGAACCGCTTGCCGACCAGCAACCGCAGGTTGATCGCCTTCAGCCGCGAGCGGTCGATCAGCCGCAGCGCATAGGCGAGTCCCGCCAG
>PHEM01000157.1 GCA_002842935.1 Alphaproteobacteria bacterium HGW-Alphaproteobacteria-13
TGCGCGTGAAGAGGGTGCCGTCCGACAGCTCGGTTTCGGCCGCCGCCATTTCCGCCTCGATCTCCTCGATGCGGGCGGGGAGGAGGTCGTAGTCGCGCTGGTCCTTGTAGCTGAGTTTTTTTCGCTGCGGTGCTGGCCCACCCCCGGCCCCTCCCGCTTGCGGGAGGGGAGATTTTTTCTCCTTGGTCGCGACAGGCTTCGTGCGCTTCGCTTCCCAGTCGGCATAGCCGCCCGCGACGATATCGACCTTGCCCGACCCGTCGAGACCCAGCGTCACCGTCACCGTGCGGTCGAGGAAGTCGCGGTCGTGGCTGACGAGCAGCACCGTGCCTTCATAATCGGCGATGACTTCCTGAAGCAGGTCGAGCGTTTCGAGGTCGAGGTCGTTGGTCGGTTCGTCGAGGACGAGCAGGTTCGATTCGCGGGCGAATTCGCGCGCGAGCAGCAGGCGCGAGCGCTCGCCGCCCGACAGTGCGCCGACGCTGGCCTCGGCGACTGCGGGGTCGAACAAGAAGTCCTTCAAATAGCCCTGGATGTGCTTCTTGACGCCGCGCACCTCGATCCAGTCGCCGCCGTCGGCGAGGATGTCGCGGACTTTCTTGTCGGGCGACAGCAGGCTGCGCTGCTGGTCGATGACGATACCGTCGAGCGTCGGGGCGAGCGTGACCGTGCCGGTGTCGGGGGCGATTTCGCCCGTCAGCAGCTTGAGCAGCGTCGATTTGCCCGCGCCGTTGGCGCCGACGATGCCGATGCGATCGCCGCGCTGGACGCGGAAAGTGAAGTCCTTGATGATCGTGCGCCGCGCCTTCCCATCTCCGTTCGCATCGAGCGAAGTCGAGATGCCGTGAGGTTGTGCGCTGCCGATGGGCGTCTCGACTTCGCTCGACGCGAACGGCGGGGTGGGTTCGGTTTTCGAAGAGGCGGGGAAGCTGATGCTGATATTCTCTGCCGTGATCACCGATTTCGACCGCACATCGTCGTTGGCGAGACCCAGCTTGGCGACGCCGGGACCGCCGATCATCGCGGCACGCGTGGCGCGCATGTCCTTCAGCTTTTCGAGGCGACCCTGATTGCGCTTGCGCCGCGCGGTGACGCCGCGTTCCAGCCAATGCGCCTCCAGCCGCAGCCGCGCGTCGAGCTTTTCGGCGGCACGGGCCTCTTCGGCGAACACGGCCTCCATCCATGCGTCGAAGCCGCCGAAGCCGATCTCCTTGCGGCGGATGCCGCCCCGGTCGAGCCACAAGGTCTGGCGCGTCAGCCGCGTCAGGAAGGTGCGGTCGTGGCTGATCGCGACGAAGGCGCCGGTGTAGCGCGCGAGCCAGCCCTCCAGCCAGTCGATCGCGGCGAGATCGAGGTGGTTGGTCGGCTCGTCGAGCAGCAGCACGTCGGGGTTCTGCGCGAGCGCGCGGGCGATGGCGGCGCGGCGGCGCTCCCCGCCCGAGGCGCTGTCGGCGGCGCGGTCCATGTCGATGCCGAGCTGGTCGGCGATCGCCGCGACTTCGTGGGCCTCGGGCGCGTGATCGCCGCTGGTCGCATAGTCCATCAGCGTCGCATGGCCCGTGAAATCGGGTTCCTGCTCCAGCAGCACGACATGCGTGCCGGGGACGATGGTGCGCTTGCCCTTGTCGGCGTCGATGCAGCCCGCGAGCAATTTCAGCAGCGTCGTCTTGCCCGCGCCGTTGCGGCCGATCAGCGCCAGCCGGTCACGCGCGCCGATATAGATGTCGAGGTCCTGGAACAGCCAGCCGCTGCCCTGGACCAGGCCGAGGCCTTCATAAGAGAGAATGGGGGCTGCCATGATGAACGGCGGGCTAGCGGCCCGTTCAGCCGGATGCAAGCGTGCTGCGGGCAAAGGCGGGCAAAGGCCGGAACGGGTTCGCTCCGTCGGCGTTACGGACAGACGACAGGAGAATGACATGACGAAGCAAATGCTGACCGCTATGGCCGCCGGTATCGCGCTGATCGCGGCCATGCCCGCTGCTGCGCAACAGGGAGGATCGACAGGGATGACAGCGACGGCAGAGGGACCGATCCTGGGCTTCAGCATCAGCGAGGAAGTGCGCGCGCGGCCCGATCTCGCCACGGTCGGCGCGGGCGTCACGACCACGGCGCCGATGGCGGTCGAGGCGATGCGCGCCAATGCGGGCGCGATGGACAAGCTGATCGCCGCCGCAAAGGCGCGCGGCATCAAGGCGGAGGATATCCAGACCAGCGGCATCAGCCTGTCGCCGCAATATGATTACAGCAGCGCCCGCGAGGGGCAGCCGCCGCGCTTCATCGGCTATCAGGTGACGAACAGCGTGCGCGCGACGACGGGCCGGATCGACGAGATCGGCGCGCTGCTCGACGCCCTGGTCGCGGCGGGCGGCACCAACATCGACGGGCCGTGGTTCGCGATGAAGGAACCCGACGCGATGCTGGTCGGCGCGCGCGGCGCGGCGATCAAGGCGGCGGAGGCGAAGGCGGCCGACTATGCGCGGCTCGCGGGCTATCGCGGCGCGGAGCTGGTGTCGATCAGCGAAGGCGGCATGATCGGCGCGCCGCCGCCGATGCCCTATGCGCGCGGCATGGTCGCGATGGAGGCCAAGGCGACGCCGGTCGAGCCGGGACAGGTCGGCAACACGCTGACGCTGAATTTCCAGTATCGGCTGGTCAAATAGGCACTCGTCGTCCCCGCGAAGGCGGGGACCGCCATCGGCCTTGCGCAAGGTTGCCGGCGGCCCCCGCCTTCGGGGGGGCGACGGTGCAGGAGAAGGCTTGACGAAGCGCGGACCGCCGCCTATCGCCGCGCGCTGTCGAGGGCGCTTTGCGCGCCCCCGCGCAAATGTGGCGATCGTAGCTCAGTTGGTTAGAGCACCGGTTTGTGGTACCGGGGGTCGCGGGTTCAAGTCCCGTCGATCGCCCCATTTTTGCAAGTGATTTCACCCGCGCTGAAAATGCTCTAAGCCCCTGCGCGATGAAGCGGCATTTCTATTTCGTCTGCGGCTGGCTGTCCCTCGCGCTGGGGGCGATCGGCGCGGTGTTGCCGTTGCTGCCGACCGTGCCCTTCGTGATCCTCGCCGCCTTCTGCTTCGCGCGCTCGTCGCCGCGGCTGGAGGCGTGGCTGCTGGAACATCCGGTGTTCGGCCGCCATATCGTCGCCTGGCGCACACGCGGTGCGATCACGCGCAAGGCGAAGATCGCGGCCAGTGTGGCTTTCGCCGTCAGCATCGCGCTCGCGCTGGTCTTTGCGCCCTGGCCCTGGTCGATGGTCCCGATCATCGCCGCCGTGGTGACGGGAAGCTGGATATGGACAAGGCCGGAGGCATAGCCCCCGGCCTTGCCGTCTTCATCGCTGTGTCCGGTCTTAGAAGTCGACCGACACGCGCCCATAGACGAAGCGTCCGCTGAACCCGAAGGGCGAGAAGGACGAATAGGGCAGGTAGCTGTTGTTCAGGCCGAAATCATATCCATCGACGACGCCATAAGGCATACGGTCGGGATATTCGTCGAGCAGGTTGTTCGCGCCGACGGCAAGCTGCACCGCCGGCACCGGCCGGAAGCGCGCCTCGAGGTCGAGCACCCATTTCGGCGACAGGGTGACGTCGCCGGGGGCGTCGCCCTTGGGAATCGTGATGTCGCCGCTCGGTCCCGGAATGAACACCGAGCCATAGCGGTTCGCGCGCAGCGTCAGCCCCGCCGGACCCGAATCCCAATCGAGGCCGACGTTGAGCTTGTTCGACGGCTGGCCGTCGATCAGGCGCAGGCTTTCGGAGCGGGCGAACAGGCGCTGCGCCGTGAAGCCGCTGAAGGTCCGGCGATCGGTGATCTTGGTGTCGTTGAGATTATAGCCGGCGGTCAGCGTCAGCTTGCCGATCCCCATGTCGGGCAGGCGATAGCTGGCGACGACGTCCACGCCCTGCGTGCGCGTGTCGATGCCGTTGATGAAGAAGCGCGCCGAATCACCGATCAGCCCCGCATCGGCGATGGCGTCCCGAATGTCCTGACCCTGGAGATTTTCGGTCAGGGTGATGCGGTCCTTGATCTTGATGCGGTAGTAATCGACGGTGACGTTCAGCCCCGGCACCATGTTGAACACCAGGCCGCCGCCGAAATTCACGGACTTCTCCGCCTTCAGCGGTTCTGCGCCCAGGGCGATCGCGATCGGCGAGCCGACCGGGAAAGTGCCGGTCTCCACCAGGCCGACGCCCGTCAGATTGACCGTCGAGGTGGCGGAGAAATATTGCTGCGCCATGCCCGGCGCGCGGAAGCCGGTCGATACCGACCCGCGCAGGGCGATGCCGTCGACGGGTTCGAAGCGCGCGGCGATCTTGCCGTTCACCGTGTCGCCGAAGTCCGAGAAATGCTCGTACCGGCCCGCGACCTGCACGTTGAACATGTCGCTGAGGTCGGCGTCGAGTTCGATATAGCCCGCGAAGCTGTCGCGCGACTTGTCGATCGCCGTGGCGGGCGTGAAGCCGGCGAACACCTGCGAACCCGCCTGAGCCGTCGGGAAATAGGGACCGGCGACATAGCTCGACGGTTCGCCCGCGACGATCTTGTAATTCTCGTTGCGCCATTCGCCGCCGAGCGCCAGCGACGTCTTGCCGACGCCAAGGTCGAGGTCGCGCTGCGCGTCGAAGTTCACGGCCATCTGGCCGTAACGCAGGCCGCCCGCGTTGAACTTGCGCGGGCTGTTGTCGCCGCCGAGCGAGACGTTGACGGTGTTTTCCACGCCATAGTCGAGACGGTTGGAGCCATAGCCGAACGACAGGTCGAGGTTCCAGCCGCCCGCCGCGCCGCGCAGCCCGGCGGTGGCCGCGATGTCGCGGATCTCGCTGGTGATATAGGGCAGATAGCCGTCCGCATAGATCGGCGCGCCGCCATTGTCCCAGTCGGCGTTGCGGGCGTCGAGCGCACGGCGATAGAAGCCCGCGCCATTGCCGTCGCGCACGCCATAGCTGCCGAAGCTGTAAAGCTCGAAATCGGCGCCCACGTCCATGCCGGCGTTGTAGAAGAAGTTCATGTCCTTCGATTCGGCATCTCCGAAACGGTGCCAGTAACGGTCGATCGTCACTTCGCGCGGATCGCCCGCCGCCGCATAGTTGCGGCGCAGGTCCGGACCCGACCGGTTGGTCGGCGCGCGATCCTTATATTCGGCCGTGAAGTTCAGATAGCCGCTGTCGCCGACGGGCAGGCCGATGTTGGTCGCCATGGTGAAGGTTTCGCCGTCGCGGCGCTTGCGGTCGTTGCCGGTCAGGGCGATGACGGGATTCTCGCTGGAACTCGCGGTCAGCGTCGGCGCGACGCTGGCGACGTTTTTCACATCCTCCATCGTCGTAATATATTTGCCGTAGCTGATCTGCGCGCGGCCGCCGACGCTCTTCTTGAGCTGGACGTTGATGACCCCGGCGATGGCGTCGGAGCCATATTGCGACGCGGCGCCGTCGCGCAGCACCTCGATCCGCTCGATCGCGATCGGCGGGATGGTGTTCATGTCGACGCCTGCCGAGCCGCGGCCGACCGAACCGTTGAGGTTCAGCAGCGACGACAGGTGGCGGCGCTTGCCGTTGACGAGGACCAGCACCTGATCGGGCGCGAGACCGCGCAGCGTCGCGGGACGCAGCGAATCCGTGCCGTCGGTCAGCGACGGCTGCGGGAAGTTGAACGAAGGGACGAGCTGGTTCAGCAGCCGGTTGGTTTCGGTCGTGCCGCTGTTCTGGAGCGATTCGCTAGAAACGACATCGATCGGCACGGCGCTGTCGGCGACGGTGCGGTCGGTGCGGCGCGTGCCGGTGACGATGATCGTGGCGCTGTCGTCGGCCGCATAGGCTTCGTCCTGCGCAAAGGCGGGGGCGGTCCAGCCGCCCGCGGCGAGCGCGGCGGCAAGGGCCAGAGTGGAGAGCTGTTGGCTGTTTTTCATGATGGATTCCCTGTTTCGCGGGTTTTCGCGGGCGTTCTGGACCCGTCGCGCGGGATTTGGGGGCTGAGCGCCGTTTCGTCACCCCCAAAGGGGACCAAAGTGGTGTTTCGGTTACATTTTGCCTGAAATTGTTGCAATTTTGACACAGGCGATGGCGTTTGAACGGGGGGGGTCTAATCTCCCCTCCCGCAAGCGGGAGGGGTCGGGGGTGGGCCAGCGGCAGTGCGTTTTGCCCACCCCGCTGCGACTAACGAGCAAGCTCGTAAGTCTCGCTGCCCCTCCCGCTTGCGGGAGGGGGTGTCGAACGGACTTGGTTTGCGCGCATAACACTGGACCCGCGCCAAGCCCTCGCCTAAGGCTCGGCGCGCGATGCACGCCTATGCGAACCCGACCCGCTTTCTGGCCATTGCCCGCCCGTTGACGCCCTGGCTGCTGGGGCTGGGGGCGGCGCTGTTGCTCGTCGGCTGCTGGGCCGGGCTGACGCAGGTTCCGGGCGACTACAAGCAGGGCGAAACGGCGCGCATCCTCTACATTCACTTGCCCGCGGCATGGCTCTGCATGGGCGGCTGGACTTCGCTGGCGCTCGCCGGACTCGTTCAGCTCGTCTGGCGCCATCCGCTCGCGGGGATCGCGGCGCGGGCGATCGCGGTCCCCGGCCTGGTCTTCACGCTGCTGTGCCTCGCGACGGGATCGATCTGGGGCAAACCCACCTGGGGCACCTGGTGGGAATGGGATGGGCGCATGACCTCGGTGCTGGTCCTGCTGTTCCTCTATGCGGGCTTCATCGCCCTGACGAGCGGCGACGAGGGACAGCGGCAGGGCGGGTCGCTGTCGCGCGGCGCCGCCGTCTATGCGCTGGTCGGCGCCGTCAACCTGCCGATCATCAACCGCAGCGTCGTGTGGTGGAACAGCTTGCATCAGGGACCCAGCATCACGCTGCGCGGATCGTCGATCGACATGGCGCTGCTGTGGCCGCTGGGGCTGACGATGCTGGGCTTTTCGCTGCTGTTCGGCGCGGTGGTGCTGATGCGGATGCGGCGGATCATCGCCGACAACCGCGTCGCGGCGCGGCTGCGGCGGCTCGCCGACGACGAAGGGGGCGCGGTAATATGACGGGCGTGATCACGGGCGACGGCCAATGGGCCTATGTCGCGGCCGCCTATGCGCTGACCGCGCTGCTGACGGCGGCGCTGCTGTGGCAGAGCTGGCGCGCGATGGTGCGAGCGGAAAAGCGCAGCGACGCGCTGCGCGGGGATCGGAAATGAAGGCGAAGCATCAGCGGCTGATCCTGGCGCTGGTGGCGCTGGCGGGCGTGGTCGGGGCCGGTGTGCTGGGCGCAAGCGCGCTGCGCG
>PHEM01000158.1 GCA_002842935.1 Alphaproteobacteria bacterium HGW-Alphaproteobacteria-13
CACGCCCTCGACATTCGCCGCCTGATGCCCGATCGCCACCTTGATGCCGCGCTTCCGCAATCCCTCGACGACATAGCTATCGGCGATGTCGCTGCCCTGCACCTGATAGCCCAAATTGTGCATCACTTCGGCGATGCCCGACATGCCGATGCCGCCGATGCCGATGAAGTGGATGGTGCCGATATCGGTCGCGACGCCGCGCATCACTCGGCCTCCCGCCGCGCCGCCGCGACGCCCGACGCCGCGCGCGGCGCGCTTGCCCCGACGCGGATCACGTCCATCAGCGGCGGCGGCGCCAGCGATTCGACGAGGCTCGCGAGGTCGCGCGTCGCGTCGGGCAGGCCGCAGCTTGCGGCGCGCCCGGCCGCTTCCTCCAGCGCGCCCGCTTCCAGCGCCATGCGCTGAATCTGCTTGGCGACGGCGCCGGCGGTGAAATCGCCCTGCGGGAAGGATAAGGCCCCGCCCGCCTCGACCAGATCGACGACATTATAGGTCTGGTGATCGTCCATCGCGTGCGGATAGGGGACGAAGATCGCCGGACGCCCCGCGCAGGCCAGCTCCGCGACGGTCGAGGCCCCCGCCCGCGCCACGACCATATGCGCCCAGCGCAGCCGTTCGGGAAAATCGGTGATGTAGGACGCGCATTCAGCGGCGACGCCCAGTTCGGCATATTTGGCGCGCACGGTCGCGATATCGTCCTCGCGGCATTGCTGCACGACTTGCAGGCGCGACAGCAGCGCGGGCGGCAGCATGGCGACGGCGGCAGGCACGACGTCGCTCAGCACCGTCGCGCCCAAACTGCCGCCGACGACCAGCAGGCGGAAGATGCCGTCCTCCGGCAGCGGAGGGAAGCCGTCCTCGCGGATCGCGATGATCTCTTCGCGCACGGGGTTGCCGGTCAAGTGGCGCTTTTCCTCGCAGTTCGCGGGAAAGCGGTGGATGTTGCGATAGGCGACCGCGACGGCGTCGACGCGCGGCGCCATCAGCCGGTTGACGCGGCCCAGCACGGCATTTTGTTCGTGGATCACGCGCGGCCGCTTCAGCGCGCGCGCGGCGAGCAGGCTCGGCAACGAGGGATAGCCGCCGAAGCCGACGACCACGGCCGGATCGAAATCGCGCATCAGCTCGATCGCTTGTCGCCGACCCTTGCGGATCGCGAGCGCGGCCTTGACCCAGCCGACCGGCCCGCCCGCGACGCGCCCGGCGGGCAAGACATGCGTTTCGAGTTCGGCGGGTGCGCCGGGAATCTTCAGGCCGCGGTCGTCGCTGACCAGCGCCACGCGGTGGCCGCGCACGATCAGTTCGCCCGCCAGTGCATAGGCGGGCAGCATATGGCCGCCGGTGCCCCCGGCGGCGAGCAGGAAGTGGCGTGTCGCCGTCATCTCTTGTTCCAGTTGCGGGTCATCGATACCCGCGCGGCATAGGGGTTTCGCCGGGTCAGCGACAAGAGCAAACCCATGCCGACCGACAGCGCGAGGAAGGACGACCCGCCATAGCTGATGAAGGGCAGCGTCATCCCCTTCGACGGGAAAAGCTGCGTGTTCACGGCCATGTTGATGATCGCCTGTCCGCCGAACTGCGCGATCAGCCCCGCAACGGCCAGGATCAGGAAGCTGTCCTCTTCATCGAGCAGGCGGACGAGCACGCGCACGATGATCGCGAGATACAGCGCGGCGATGGCGATGCAGGCGATCAGCCCGAACTCCTCGCCGATGACGGAGAAGATATAGTCGGTATGCGCCTCGGGAAGCTGGAATTTGGCCAGCCCTGCGCCGGGTCCGGTACCGACCAGCCCCCCGGCGGTCAGCGTCGCATGGGCCTTGTCCACCTGGAAACTGTCGCCTTCGGCGAACAGCCAGATGTTGATGCGCTGCTGCGCGACGGGATAGAAGAAATAGGCGAGCACCAGCCCGGCCAGCCCCGCGCCCATCAGCCCCGTCAGGATACGCATCGACAGGCCCGCGACCAGCACCAGCACGAACCAGGTCGCGGCAAAGATGATCGTCTGTCCTAGGTCGGGCTGCCCCATCAGCAGCACGGCGATGATGCCGGTCAGGACAAAGCTCAGCGGCACCACGGGCAGGCTCTGGTCATGCAGGCGCAGCGACAATATCCACGCCAGCGACACGGCGAAAAAGGGCTTCAGAAACTCCGAGGGTTGCAGGCGCAAGGCCCCGCTGCCCAGCCAGCGCTGCGCGCCGTTCACCGACGCCCCGAGCAAGGGCACGAGGAACAGCAGGACGAGGAAGACGATCGTGCCATAGATGGCGAAACGCCGCGCCTGCGGCTTGGGCAGCATCGACACCGCCAGCATCGCGGGCACGCCGACGATCACCCACATCAGCTGGCGATAGAAATAATAGAGCGGGTCGAGACTGGCGGTCGTCGTCGACAGTTTCTGCGCCGCGACCGGCGAGGCCGCCGCGACCGCGACCAGCCCGACCGCGATCAACATCGACACGAGCAACAGCAGCATACGGTCGATTTCCCAGAACCACAGGCCCAGCGGCGTGCGGTCGGCGCGGCTGAGGCGCGGGCCGCGCCGCTTGACGGTCCTCGGCGCGGCGATCACGGGCCGTTCGGTCGCATCCATATGATCCATCCCCCCGCTCATGCCTCGGCCCACATCGAACCGTCATCCACCCTATCCGTTCGCGTCGAGCGAAGTCGAGACGCCCATCGGCCGTGCATGACTTCACGGTGTCTCGACTTCGCTCGACACGAACGGAAACGCGAGACCGTCATTGGCCAAGCGCCAAAACGGCGGCCCGAAACGCATCGCCCCGTGCTTCATAATCCCTGAACTGGTCGAAGGAGGCGCAGGCGGGCGACAGCAGCACCACGTCCCCCGGCCGCGCCGCCGCCGCCGCATGCGCGACCGCCGTGGCGAGGTCGCCCGCGCGATCGACCGGCACGGCGTCGCCGATCTCCGCCGCGAAAGCCTCCATCGCCTCACCGATCAGATAGGCGCGCTGGACATGGCCGAACCACGGGCGGCACGCGGCGAGTCCGTCGCCCTTGGCCTGCCCGCCCACGATCCAGTGCAGGCGCGGCTTCGGCATGGACGGGAGGGGCGGAAAGGCCGCCAGCGCCGGGGCGACCGACGCCGCGTTGGTCGCCTTGCTGTCGTTATACCAGCGCACGCCTCCACTCTCACCGACCCATTCCATGCGGTGCGGCAGCGCGCGATAGGTGGCAAGGCCGCGCTCGATCGCCGCGTCGTTCAGTCCCAGCACGCGGCACACGGCAATCGCGCAGACGGCGTTCTGGGCGTTGTGCGGCCCTTGCAGCGCGGGCCAGCGCGCCTGATCGGCGGGATCGATATCCTTCGCCGAGACGCGATAGAGGCGGTGGTTGATGCGCCCCGCGATCATCTTCGAAGGATCGTCATCGACGGCGACGACCGCCACCTGATCGCGGTGCTGGAGGCTGAACAATCGCGCCTTCGACGCCGCATAGCCCGCGAAGCCGTCATAGCGGTCGAGATGGTCGGGCGTGATGTTGGTCAGCACCGCGATATCGCAGGCCAGACTGTGCGCCAGGTCGATCTGGTAACTCGACAGTTCGAGCACATAGACGCCGCTTTCCGGCAGCGGCTCGCGCGACAGGATCGGCAGGCCGATATTGCCGCCCATCAGCGTCGGGACGCCCGCGCTTTCCAGCATATGCGTGACGAGCGCCGTCACGGTCGATTTGCCGTTGGTGCCGGTGATGCCGACGATGCGATGCGGCGGCAGTTCGGCGACGGCTTCGGCGAACAGCTCGATATCGCCCAGCACGGGGACATGTGCCTCGCGCGCGTGGGCGGTGATGGCGTGGCGGTTGAGCGGCACCCCCGGCGACACGACGACGCCCGCGAAGCCCGCCAGATCAATCTCCAACGGATCGCCGATGTCCGCGCCCAGCGCCATCGCTTCGTCGCGGGCGGCCTCGCGCTCGTCCCACGCCGTGACGCCCGCTCCGCTCGCCACCAGCGCCTCGACCGCCGCCAGCCCCGAGCGCGCCAGTCCCAGCACCGCATAGCGGCGTCCGGCAAAGGCGCGCGCGGTGATCACCGCAGCTTGAGCGTCGCGAGTCCCGCGAGCGCGAGGACGATCGAGACGATCCAGAAACGGATGACCACGGTGGATTCGGGCCAGCCCAATTGTTCGAAATGATGGTGGATCGGCGCCATGCGGAACACGCGCTTGCCCGTCCTTTTGTACCAGAAGACCTGGATGATCACCGACAGCGCCTCGACCACGAACAGCCCGCCGACCAGCACCAGCACCAGTTCATGCTGCGCGGTGACGGCCATGGTCGCCAGCGCGCCGCCCAGCGCGAGGCTGCCCGTGTCGCCCATGAAGACGGCGGCGGGCGGCGCGTTGAACCACAGGAAGGCCAGGCAGGCGCCGATGATCGCGGCGGCGAAGATCGCCAGCTCGCCCGCCCCCTTGATGTGCGGAATGCCCAGATAGTCGGCGAACACGGCGTTGCCCGACAGATAGACGATGACGAGGAAAGCGAGGCTGGCGATCATCACCGGAAAGGTCGCCAGCCCGTCCAGCCCGTCCGTCAGGTTCACGGCATTGCCGAACCCGACGATCAGCACCACCGCAAAGACATAATAAAGCGGTCCCAGCTTGATGAAGATATCGCTGAAGAACGGCAGATAAAGGTCGGTGCCGGTGCGCGAGACGATCAGCAGCACCGCGACCGCCGCGATCGCGAATTCGATCAGCAGGCGCACGCGCCCCGGAATCCCGCGATGGCTGCCCTTCGTCACCTTGTCGAGATCGTCGAGAAAGCCGACGGCGGCAAAGCCCCCCGTCACGAACAGGCAGGCCCAGACGAAGCGGTTGGACAGGTCCATCCACAGCAGCGCCGACACCATCAGCGAAATCAGGATCATCAGCCCGCCCATCGTCGGCGTGCCCTTTTTCGCGAAATGGCTTTGCGGGCCATCCTCGCGGATCGGCTGGCCCTTGCCCTGCCGCATCCGCAGCATCAGAATGAAGCGCGGGCCGATCCACAGCCCAAGGATCAGCGCCGTCGCCACGGCGGCGCCGGAACGGAAGCTCAAATAGCGGATGAGGTTGAGAATCCCCGGAAAATCCAGCGCTTCCGCCAGCCAATATAACATCAATAGTCCCCACTGGTCAGCGCCGCCACCACATGCGACAGGCCGACGCTGTTCGACCCCTTGACCAGCACCGCGTCGCCGGGGCGGATCAAGCCCTTCAGACGCGCCACGGCGTCAGGGTGGGCGGCCACATGCGCGAATTCGATGCGCCCCTCAAGCGCTTTGGCGAGCGGCGCCATCTCTTCGCCGACAAGCAGGGCGAACTGCACGCCTGCTGCGACGAGCGGATCGGCAAGCCCCGCATGATAGGTATCGCCGCCGGGGCCAAGCTCTTTCATCGCGCCGAGAATCGCGACCTTGCGCGCGGCGGATTCGCTTGCCAGCTGGCCGATGGTCGCGGCCATCGAGGCCGGATTGGCATTATAGCTTTCGTCGATGACGAGGATATCGCCCCCGCCCGGCACGGCGATCCGGTGCCGCGCCCCGCGACCCGCCAGCCCGCCCATCTCGGCAAAGGCCAGCCCCGCCGCGGGCAGGTCGCCGCCGACAGCCTTCACGGCCGCCAGCACCGCGAGCGCGTTCGCCACCCAATGCGCGCCCGCCTGCGCGATCGTGAAGCACAGCAGCGCGTCCTGCACCTCGGCCGTGACGAGCGACCCGCCCCGTCCGTCGGGCAGCCAGTCGACGGCGCGCACATCGGCGCCTTCGTTCAAGCCAAAGCTGACGACATGCGCGGCGTGCTGCTCCGCCTTGGCGCGCAGCCGGTCATGGAGCGGACTATCGAAGGGGATGATCGCGGTGCCGCCGGGTTCCAGCCCTTCGAAAATCTCGCCTTTCGCGTCGGCGATCGCCGCTTCGCTGCCGAAAAACTCCATGTGCGCGGGGGCGATGGTGGTGACGAGGGCGACATGCGGGCGCACCATGCGCGTCAGCGCCGCCAGTTCGCCCGCATGGTTCATCCCCATCTCGAAGATGCCGTAATCGGCGGTCGAGGGCATGCGCGCGAGGCTCAGCGGCACGCCGACATGATTGTTGTAGCTCTTGACCGATCGATGCGCCTTGCCGGGGCGGAAGCGGTCGAGCGCGGCGAACAGCGCCTCCTTGGTGCCCGTCTTTCCGGCCGAACCCGTGACGCCGATGATCCGCCCATGGCTGCGCGCGCGCGCCGCGACGCCCAGCGCGTTCAGCGCCGCCACGCTGTCGGCGACGCGGACATGCGGGAAATCGATGGCGGTTTCGCAGACGACGCCCGCCGCCCCCGCCGCGACGGCCTTGTCGATGAACCTGTGGCCGTCGGTCGCCTCGCCCTTCATCGCGACGAACAGGTCGCCCTTCGTCACTTCGCGCGAATCGAAGGCGACACCCTGCACCGTGAAGTCGGCGTTCGCCTCTCCTCCGCAAGCCGCCGCGATGGCGCGCGCGGTCCACAGCGGCGCGGTCATGCCGCCACCTCCCGCGCGACCGTCACATCGTCGAACGGCAGCACGCGCGCGGCGTCGCCCGCGCCGACGATCTGACCCTGCTCATGTCCCTTGCCCGCGATGCAGATGATGTCGTCGGCGCCCGCCTCGGCAATCGCGGCGGCGATGGCGGCGCGGCGGTCGCCGATGATCCGCGCGTCCGGCGCGCCCTCGGCGATGGCGGCGCGAATGGCCGCCGCGTCCTCGCCGCGCGGATTGTCGTCGGTGATGATCGCGACATCGGCCTTGGCGGCGGCGACGCGCCCCATCTCCGGGCGCTTCGCGCGGTCGCGGTCGCCGCCCGCGCCGAACACCAGGATCAGCCGTCCGCGCGCATGGGGGCGCAGCGCGTCGAGCGCCGCCGCGATGGCGTCCGGCGTATGGGCATAATCGACATAGACGGGTGCCCCGGCCCGCGTGATCGCCGCGCGCTCCAGCCGTCCGCGCACGGGCTGAAGCCGCGCGAGATGGCCGATCGTCTGCGCCGCGTCGCCGCCCGTGGCGACGACCAGCCCGGCCGCGACCAGCGCGTTGGCGGCCTGATAGGCGCCGATCAGCGGCAGTTCGACCTTGTGCTCCGCGCCGTCCGCCGCGATGGTCAGCGACTGACCGAGCCGTGTCGGCGCCTGCGAGACGAGGCGCAGCGCCTCTCCGCCCGTGCCGACCGTCAGCAGGCGCAGGCCGCGCGCCTTCGCCGCCGCGATCACGGCGGGCGAATGCGCGTCGTCCGGTGATCGTGGCTGAGGTTGGTGAAGGCCGCCGCCTTCACCGGCAGCCCTTCGGTGCGGTACTGGTCGAGTCCGTGGCTCGACGCCTCGAACGCCGCGTGCGTCACGCCCTCGGCGGCAAGGCCCGACATGGTCGACAGGAAAGTGACGATGTCGGGCGTGGTCAGCCCCGTCGCCGCGCGCTCCTGCGACGTGGTGACGCCCAGCGTGCCGATCGAGGCGGCGTGGAACCCCGCCATGCGCCACAATTGCCGCACCATCTCGACCGTCGAGGTCTTGCCGTTGGTCCCCGTCACGGCGACCGAGGTCGCGGGAAAGCGGTGAAAGAAGCGCGCGGCGATGCGGGCGAAGGCGCGGCGCGGGTTGGCGTCGGCGATATGGACCGCGCCCGCGACCTGCGCCTCCGGCCGCGCGACGACGGCGACGGCGCCCGCCGCGACGGCGGCGGGGATAAAGTCCTCGCCATTGACGCGCGCGCCGGCAAAAGCGCCGAAGACCGTGCCCGGCGCGACCTTGCGATGATCGATGGCAAGCCCCGTCACGACGGGATCGGTGTCCCCCAGATTCCGGTCAGGTAGCAGCGCCGCCAGACGCATCAGGTCCCTCTTTTCCAGATCAGCGGCGTGAGTTCGGACACATCGACGTCGCGGCTTTCGTCGGGGAATACGCCCAGCATCGGTCCCGCGCGCGTCACCACCTTGCGCACCACGGGCGCGGCGGTCCAGCCCGCCGTGCGCTGGCCGGAGCTATAGGCATTGCCCTTCGGCTCGTCGATCATCGCGACGATGACATAGCGCGGATTGTCCATCGGAAAGGCGGCGGCGAAGGTCGCGACGACCGAGCTGCGGCGATAGCCGCCGACGCCCGGCTTTTCCGCGCTGCCGGTCTTGCCGCCGACGCGAAAGCCCGGCGCGTCGGCCTGCCGCCCCGTGCCGTCGGAGACGATCAGGCGTAGAAGCTGGCGCATCCGCGCGCTGGTCGCGGCCTTGAACACGCGGCGCCCCTGCGGCGGCGGCTTGTCGCCCAGCTTCATCACCGTGGCGGGGCGATAGATGCCGCCGTTTACCAGCGCAGCATAGGCGTTGGCGAGATGCAGCGGCGTGACCGCGATGCCGTGGCCATAGCTGGTCGTCATCGTCGTCAGCCGCCCCCAGTCCCTCGGCCACAGCGGAAAGGCGCGCTCCTTCAGGTCGATCTGCGGGCGGGCGTCGAATTCCAGGTCGCGGAACAGCTTTTCCATCTTCTCGCGCCCCAGTTCGTCGGCGATGCGCGCCGTGGCGATGTTGGAGCTTTGGATCAGCGTTTCGGGGACATTGTACCAGCGCCCCGCGTGGCTGTCGCGGATACGGAAGCCCGCGATGGCGAGCGGCTGACTGGCGTCATAGCGGCGCGCCATGCTGGTGACGGTGCCATTGTCGATGGCGGCCGCGATCGACAGCGGCTTGAACGTCGATCCCAGTTCGTAAAGATTGTGGGTCATAGCGTTGCGCCGCGTCGACGGGTCGCTGCCCGTCAGCTTGTTGGGGTTGAAGGTCGGCAGCGACGTCATCGCCAGCACTTCGCCGCTATGCACGTCGAGGATGATGCCCGCCCCGCCGCGCGCCTCCAGCTGCGTGACGGCGTTGCCCAGTTCGCTTTCCAGCACGCCCTGCACGCGCGCGTCGATCGACAGCGCCAGCGGATCGCCGCGCGCCGCCTTGTCGGTCAGGCGCTGCTCGAACGCGCCTTCGACGCCGGTGACGCCGTGCCCTTCGGCATTGGTGAAGCCCAGCACATGCGCGGCGAGCGAAAGCTGCGGATAGAGCCGCTCCTTCTCGCGCGGGAAATCGAAGCCGACATCGCCGATCGCGTTCACGGCGGCGACCTGATCGGGCAGCGCGCGGCGGCGGATATAGGTGGGACGCGGGCCGCTGAGCTTCGCCAACAGCTCCTCACGCGGCATCTCGGGGAAAATCTTGTGCAGTTCGTCGGCCAGATAGCCGCGATCGTTAAGCAATTTGGCCGGCACGACGCGGATCGAATAGCCGTCGATCGTGCGCGCCAGCGGCACGCCGTTGCGGTCGACGATGTCGGCGCGCGCGGGGACGAAGGCCGCCGCGCCCTGCCCGCTCCCCGACCAGCTGTCGAACAGCGCGAAATAGACGAGCCGCGTCGATACGAGGAAAAAGGCCGCCATGAACAGCAGCATCAGGACCATCAACCGTTGCTGCGCGGTCAGCAATATCTGCTGCCGCACGCCAGCGGTTCGGACCCGCGCCGGACGGACGACCAGCGTGTTCATCGTCCCGCCTTGCCCCCTGCCGCTTCGCGCGCCGCCGCGCGCTTGAGTTCCGTCAGCGTCGATTCGGCGAGAAGCTGGTCCTCGATCATGCGCAGCTGCTCGCGCCGCCGCGTCGGCGTCAGCGGCGCGGCGGCGTCGCTGCGCACCTCCGCCGGTTCGGCCTTGGCGAGCAGGATCGGCTTTTCGCCGTCCGCCTTCGTCTCGGCGGCGCCCTTCGCTTCGGCGGCGACGGGGCTTTCCTTCGGCGCTTCGGGCAGCGCGACGGGCGAGACCATCGCCATCAGCACGGGCGCGACTTCATTGGCGCCGCGCGCGCGCGGCAGCCGGTCGAGCGAGGCAAGCTGGCGCTCATTTTCCAGATATTGATCGGCGTTCGGCGCCGAATAGCCGAAGGTCTCGGCATTCCACTGCTCGAGCTGGCGCATCGAGGCGCGCACCGCCAGTTCGGATTCCAGATAGCGGATATTGTCGCGCGTGCGGTCGATCTGCTTTTCGATGCGCGTCAACTCGCTGCGTGTCGCCGCGACTTTCAGCGACACGGGATAGAGCATCATCGCAAAGAGAAGCACGAGCAGGACCAGGCCGATTCCCTGGAGCTTGCGGGCCGCCATCAGCATGACATCGCTTCCTTCATCCTGTCGGGCGCGGACCATGCGGGCGCGGCGGTCCGTACCGCGCTGCGCAGCGTCGCCGAGCGCGCGCGCGGATTGCGCGCTTCCTCCGCCTTGCCGGGACGCACCTTGCGCGCCGGGGGCTGAAAGGTTGCGGCCCGCGCCGGAGACGATGGCGCGGGCCGGTGGCGCGAACCGGCAGCGTCGCCGCCGCTGCGTTCGCGCAGGAAATTCTTGACGATGCGATCTTCTGTGCTGTGAAAGCTGACGACGGCCAGACGCCCGCCGGGGCGCAGCACGCGCTCCGCCGCCTCCAGCCCCGCGACCAGCTCGTCGAGTTCGCCGTTGATGTGGATGCGGATCGCCTGAAAGCTTTTCGTCGCGGGGTCCTTGGGCGCGCCCGGCGGATGGCGCAGCGCCTTGCGGATCACCGCCGCCAGTTCCCCCGTCCGCGACAAGGGCCGCGCGGCGACGATCGCGCGCGCGACGCGGCGCGACTGGCGCTCGTCGCCATAATGATAAAGCACGTCGGCAATCTCTTCCTCGCCCGCGCGGTTCAGCCAGTCGGCGGCGCTTTCGCCTTCCTGGGCCATGCGCATGTCGAGCGGACCGTCCGCCTGAAAGGAAAAGCCGCGCTCGCCCCGGTCGATCTGCATCGACGACACGCCGATGTCGAAGGTGATGCCGTCGACCGTATCGATCCCGCGTTCGGCGAGCAGCCGGTCGATCTCGCCGAAGCGGCCGTGGATCAGCGCCAGCCTGCCGCCCGCCTCGTCCACCAGCGCCCGCCCTTCGGCGATCGCGTCGGGATCGCGGTCGCAGGCGACGACCTGTGCCCCCGCCGCCAGCATCGCGCGCGTATAGCCGCCCGCGCCGAAGGTCGCATCGACGTGCCGCTCGCCCGGCACGATGGAAAGCGCGGCGATCACTTCGTCGCGCAGGACGGGTTCATGGCGCGGGTCGCTGGGGAGTTCGCCTGAAAACTCGGGGGAAAGCTCGCTCATTTGCGCCCCCTCCCCTTGGTGTCCGCCCAGACGGCGGCAAGGCGCCGCAGCACCGGATCGGCCTCCGCGCATTCGGCGAGCGTCGGCAGCCACCAGATCTCGAAGCGGCGGCCCGATCCGACAAAGGCCGTCGCGCCTGCCTCTCCCACGCGGTCGCGGGCCGTGAAATTGGGAAGGAAGCGCCCGCTGTCATCGAGCGTATAGGCCTCCGTATAGCTGAAGCGTTTCTTGAACGCCTCGTCCTCGTCAAAGTCGAGATTGCGCGCGAGCGCCGTGTCGCGGTCGCGCTCGATCTCGTCCGACAGCCGGTCATACTGGTCCTGGCCATAGGCGACGAGGCACGGCAGCTTTTCGTGGAAACCGACCCAAAGCACGCGCTGGCCGTCCGCATTGAGGGGCACATTGTTGCGGAACTGCGAGGGCACGGCGACGCGCCCCTTGCCATCGATCGCGGCGAAGTTGGTGCCCGAGTAACGGCCAGGCGTCACAACTGCCATTGCTGTAGCCCCCGTTCTCGCGCCTCCGGGCAATAATTTCCCGCGCCCGGAATCCATGGATTCCGCGCCAAGTGACTCAGGTGGAGATTGCCCCTCTCCGATTCCTGCCTATCAACTATGTTTCGGGGTGAAAAGGGGTAAATTAGGGCAAAACAGGGCAAAGAGGCCCCATTTGTCGTGAAATCGGG
>PHEM01000159.1 GCA_002842935.1 Alphaproteobacteria bacterium HGW-Alphaproteobacteria-13
TTCCCCTCTCCCAACCCTCTCCCCTGAAGGGGAGAGGGCTATATCGCCCTATGGCGACCCGCGCCCCCATCGCCTACATGGAGACTATGGCTCGCCCCAACGCCCCCGACCGGTTCAATGAAGAGAAGGCCACCTATGTCGTTCGCGGCGAGGGGGAAGGGGCGGACAAGCCCGACCTGACGCGCGGCGCCGAGGCGATCCGCTCGGTCGTCCGCAAATTGCCCGTCCGGCCCGGCGTGTACCGGATGCTCGATGCGCGTGGCGACGTGCTCTATGTGGGGAAGGCGCGGGCGCTGAAGAACCGCGTCGCCAATTACACGCAGGTCGCGCGCCTGCCGCAGCGGCTTCAGCGCATGGTCGCGCAGACGCGGGCGATGGAGATCGTCACCACCAGCAGCGAGGCCGAGGCGCTGTTGCTCGAGGCGCAGCTGATCAAGCGCTATCGGCCGCCCTACAACGTCCTGCTGCGCGACGATAAGAGCTTTCCCTTCATCCTGCTGCGCATGGACCATGATTTCCCGCGCGTGCAGAAGCATCGCGGCGCGCGGCGCGCCAAGGGGCGCTATTATGGGCCGTTCGCCAGCGCGGGTTCCGTGAACCGCACGCTCAACGCGCTGCAAAAGACCTTTCTGCTGCGAAGCTGCACCGACAGTTTCTTCGCCAACCGGTCGCGCCCCTGCCTGCTCTATCAGATTCGCCGCTGTTCGGCGCCGTGCGTCGGGCGGATCGGCAAGGAGGACTATGCCGGGCTGGTGAACGATGCGCAGGATTTCCTCGAAGGCCGCTCGACGGCCGTCCAGAAGCGGCTCGGCGACGCGATGACCAGGGCGGCGGACGCGATGGATTATGAGCTGGCCGCGGTGCTGCGCGATCGGCTCAAGTCGCTGACTTTCATCCAGGGCAGCCAGTCGGTCCATGCCGACGGGCTGGGCGACGCCGATGTGTTCGCGCTGGCGGCGAAGGGCGGGCAGATCTGTGTCGCGGGCTTCTTCATCCGGGGCGGTCAGAATTGGGGGCATCGCAGCTTCTTCCCCGCGCATATCGCCGGCGTGCCGGAGCCGGAGGTGCTCGCGAGCTTCCTGATGCAGTTCTACGAAGGCGTGCCGCCGCCGAAGCTGATCCTCGTCGACCGCGAGCCGGAGGAATGCGCGCTGCTTGCCGAGGCGCTGAGCGAGACCGCCGGACGCAAGGTGGAGATCAGCGTCCCGCAGCGCGGCAACCGCCGCCGCCTGATAGAGCAGGCGATCCGCAACGCGGGCGAGGAACTCGACCGGCGGCTGGCCGAAAGCAGCAGCCAGGCGAAGCTGGGCCGCGAACTGGCGGAGCTGTTCGACCTCGACGAAGCGCCGAAACGCATCGAAATCTATGACAACAGCCATATTCAGGGGACGAACGCGCTCGGCGCGATGGTCGTCGCGGGACCGGAAGGCTGGATCAAGGGCGCCTATCGCAAATTCAACATCAAGCGCACCGAGACGCGCCCCGGTGACGATTTCGCGATGATGCGCGAAGTGTTCGAGCGCCGCTTCGCCCGCGCGATCGAGGAAGACCCGGAGCGGACGAAGGGCGAATGGCCCGACCTGGTGCTGATCGACGGCGGCAAGGGACAGGTGTCGGCGGCGGGCGCGGTGCTCGCCGAACTCGGCATCGACGATCTGCCTTATGTGGGCGTCGCCAAGGGACCGGACCGCAACGCGGGGCGCGAGACCTTCTATCTGCCCGACGGGCGCGAATTCACGCTGCCGCCGAACAACGCCGTGCTGTTCCATATCCAGCGGCTGCGCGACGAGGCGCACCGCTTCGCGATCGGCGCGCACCGGCAGAAAAGGGCGAAGGCGATGGGAAGCTCGCCGCTCGACGAAGTGCCGGGTATCGGTCCCGCGCGCAAGAAGGCGCTGTTGATGCATTTCGGCACCGCGCGCGCCGTGCGCGACGCGAGCCTGGAGGATTTGCGGCGCGCACCGGGCGTCAGCGCCGCCGTGGCGCAGGCGGTCCATGATTTCTATCATCCGGAAGGATAGGGGAGAGGACAGGATATGGATTTTGCCGCGATGATGCCGCTGGCGGGAATGCTGGGCGTGGAGATCGACAAGGCAGGCAAGGACGGCGTGGCGGGCCGCCTGCCCGTGCGCGCGGACATCTGCACCGCCGGGCATATCGTCCATGGCGGCGCGATCATGGCCTTTGCCGATTGCCTTGGCGCGGTGGGCGCTTTCCTGACGCTGCCGCAGGGCGCGAGCGGAACGACGACGATCGAGAGCAAGACCAATTTCCTCGGTGCCGGGCCGGAAGGATCGGTGCTGGTCGGCGAGGCGACGCCTGTAAAAATCGGCAAGCGCCTGTCGGTGTGGCAGACACGCATCCGCACCGAGGCGGGCGAGGAGGTCGCGCTCGTCACGCAGACGCAGATGGTGCTTTGGCCGGCCTGACGACCGAGGCGATCGTCTGCGCGGTCCGCGCGCATGGCGAGCATGGCGCGATCCTGCGCGCGCTGACGCGCGAAGCAGGGCTGGTCGCGGGCTATGTGCGCGGCGGGCGGTCGCGGCGGCTGCGGCCGATCCTGATCCCCGGCAATCGCGTCGCGCTGGAACTTCGCGCCCGCACCGAGGAGCAATTGGCGAGCGCGACGGCGGAACTGCTGACCAGCCGCGCCCCCTTGCTCGCCGAGCCGCTGCCCGCCGCCGCGATCGATTGGGCGACCAGCCTGACGGCGGCGACGCTGCCTGAGGGGCTGCCCTATCCGGCGCTGTACGCCGCGCTGTCGGCGCTGCTCGACGCGATCGCGGTCGCCCCGGCGGCGCGGCAATGGGCGGCGGCGCTCGCGCGCTATGAACTGTTGTTGCTGGCCGAGCTGGGTTTCGGACTGGACCTCGACGAATGCGTGGCGACGGGGGCGGCGGCTGGTCTGGCGTTCGTCAGTCCGAAATCGGGAGGAGCCGTCAGCGCCGCCGCCGCCGCGGGATATGAAGCCCGGCTCTTTCGCCTGCCGCCGTTCCTGCGCGGCGCGGATGCCGATCCGCCGCTGGCCGATGCCTTGGCGGGGTTGACGATCACGGGGCATTTTCTGGGCCGCGACCTGCTCGACGAACGAAACCGGGACCTGGCGGGGACGCGAGAAAGATTGGTGGGGCGGCTCAAGAGGGCGGTTGCGCGAGCGAGCGGCGCTGCTTAGAGGGGCAACGTCAAACCAAGACCTTCCGCCCCATGTCGTTCGTGCTGAGCTTGTCGAAGCACCGTCCTTTTTCCTGACGGCGCCCAAGACAAAGAACAGCCCTTCGACAAGCTCAGGGCGAACGGAGCTTTTTGGACGGGAAAGGCAAAGCGTTGAATATCCTGCTGCTCGCCGGTGACGGCATCGGTCCCGAAATCATGGCGGAGACCGAGAAGGTGCTGGCGGCGCTGGCGCTGCCCGTGACGCTGGACCGGGCGCTGGTCGGCGGCGCGGCCTATGCGGCGACGGGCCATCCGCTGCCGCCCGAAACGCTGGCGAAGGCCAAGGCGGCGGACGGTATATTGTTCGGCGCGGTCGGCGATGCGCGCTTCGATGCGGTTGAACGGCATTTGCGTCCCGAACAGGCGATCCTGGGCCTGCGCGCCGAACTGGGACTGTTCGCCAATCTGCGGCCCGCGAAGCTGTTTGCCGGACTCGAGGACGCCTCGGCGCTGCGCCCCGAAGTCGCCTCCGCCATCGATTTGCTGATCGTCCGCGAACTCAACGGCGATGTCTATTTCGGCGAGAAGGGCACGCGCACCACCGCCGGCGGCGAGCGCGAGGGGTATGACATCATGTCCTACAGCGAAAGCGAGGTGCGGCGTATCGCCCATGTCGCCTTCCGCGCCGCGCAGGGCCGCCGGAAACGGCTGTGCTCGGTCGACAAGGCCAATGTCCTCGAGACATCGCAACTGTGGCGCGACGTGGTGATCGAAGTCGCGCGGGATTATCCCGATGTCGAGCTGAGCCATATGTATGTGGACAATGCCGCGATGCAGCTCGTCCGCAATCCCGGCCAGTTCGATGTCGTCGTGACGGGCAATCTGTTCGGCGATATCTTGTCCGACCAGGCGTCGATGTGCGTCGGCTCGATCGGCCTGCTCGCCTCGGCCTCGCTGGGGGCGGGGACGCAGGGGCTGTACGAGCCGATCCACGGCAGCGCCCCCGACATCACGGGCAAGGGCATCGCCAATCCGCTGGCGATGATCCTGTCGCTCGCCATGCTGCTGCGCCATTCTGGCGGCGACGAGGCGAGCGCGGCGCGGATCGAGGGCGCGGTGGCCAGAGTGCTGGCCGACGGCTGCCGCGGCGCGGACCTTGGCGGCGACATGGGGACGGCGGCGCTCGGCGATGCGGTCGTCGCGGCTTTGAAGGCATAGACAGATGAAAAAAACCACGGGTTTCGATCGCAATCAGACGCGCCAATGGCACCCCGCGACGCAGGCCGTGCGCGGCGGCACCTGGCGCAGCGAGCAGGGAGAGACGTCCGAAGCGCTCTTCCTGACCTCCGGCTATACCTATGACAGCGCGGAGAGCGTCGCGGCGCGCTTTGCGGGCGAAGAGGTCGGCATGACCTATTCGCGGCTCCAGAACCCGACCGTCGCGATGCTGGAAGAGCGGATCGCGCTGATGGAGGGGGCGGAGGCTTGCCGCGCCCAGGCATCGGGCATGGCGGCGATGACGACTGCGCTGCTGTGCCAGCTGTCGGCGGGCGACCATATCGTTGCGGCCAAGGCGGCGTTCGGGTCGTGCCGCTGGCTCGTCGAGACGCTGTGTCCGCGTTTCGGGATCGAATCGACCGTGATCGACGGCCGCGACAATGATGCGTGGGAAAAGGCGATCCGCCCGAACACCAAGGTCTTCTTCTTCGAAACCCCCGCCAATCCGACGCTCGACATCGTCGACATCCGGCATGTCTGCGCCGTCGCCAGGGCGCATGGCATCACCAGCGTCGTCGACAATGCCTTCGCGACCGCCGTGCTGCAAAGGCCGCTGGAATATGGCGCCGATGTCGTCGCCTATTCGGCGACCAAGCTGATGGACGGACAGGGGCGCGTGCTGGCGGGGGCGGTCTGCGGGACGGAGAAATTCATCAACGAGGTGCTGCTGCCGTTCCAGCGCAACACCGGGCCGAACCTGTCGCCTTTCAACGCCTGGGTGGTGCTGAAGGGGCTGGAGACGCTCGACCTGCGCGCGCGGCGCCAGTCGGACAATGCGCTGGCGGTCGGCCGGGCGATCGAGGGGCGTGTCGCGCGGATGCTGCATCCGGGGCTTCCCAGCCATCCGCAGCATGATCTGGCAAAGGGCCAGATGGACGCGTGCGGACCGATCTTCTCCTTCATCCTGGACGGCGGGCGGCCGCAGGCGATGGCGTTCCTCAACGCGCTCGAACTCGTCGATATCAGCAACAATATCGGCGATTCGCGCAGCCTTTGCTGCCATCCGGCCTCCACCACCCATTATGGCGTCAGCGCCGACGCGCGCGCCGACATGGGGGTCGAGGAAGGGATGCTGCGCATCAATATCGGGCTGGAGGATCCGCGCGATATCATCGCCGATCTGGAGCAGGCATTGACCCGCGTGGGGCTTTGAGCGATTCTGGGCGCGTGATGATCGACTCCTTTTTCCCCTATGCGGCGGCGACCGGGCCGATCACGGTGCGCGTGGCGGTCAGCTATCTGCCCGAACAGTCGCATCCCGCGCTGGGGCGCTGGTTCTGGGCCTATCATATTCGCATCGAGAATCACGGTGACGTCGCCGCCCGGCTGATCAGCCGCCAGTGGCGGATCAGCGACGCGCGCGGCCAGGTCAGCGATGTCGAGGGCGAAGGCGTCGTCGGCGAACAGCCGCTGATCCAGCCCGGCGGCGCCTATGACTATGTGTCCGGCTGCCCCTTGCCGACGGCGGAAGGGTCGATGGTCGGCAGCTATGCGATGGAGATGGGCGACGGGTCGCACATGCTCGTCGCCATTCCGCATTTTCCGCTCGTGGCGCCCGCGACGGCGTCATGAAGCGCACGCACCTGCCCTTGAACGCGCTACGCGTCTTCGACGCGGCTGCCCGGCACCTGAGCTTCACGCGCGCGGCCGACGAACTGGCGGTGACGCCCGCCGCCGTCGGGCAGCAGATCCGCGCGCTGGAGGATATGCTGGGCGTCGTGCTGTTCCGCCGCACGCCCAAGGGGCTGGAACTGACGGGCGAGGCGGAGGCCGGGCTGGACGCGCTGCGCCAGGGCTTCCTGCAATTCGAAGAGTCCGTGCGCGCGATGCAGGCCGGGCAGTCGTCGCAGTCGCTGACGATCGCGGCGCCGCGCGACCTGACCGCCAAATGGCTCGCGCCGCGCCTCGCGCGCTATAGCCGGCAGGTGCCCGACATCCGCTTCACGCTGGTGTCCGCCGACGCCGGGATCGACTTCACGGAGGCCAATCTCGACCTTGCCATCTTCTGGGCCGACAGCGCGGGCGAGCATGAGGGCGTGCCGCTGGCCGAGGCCATGATGGTGACGGTCGCGGGTCCGGACAGCGACAGCGCGACGCATATCGCCTGGCCTGGCTGCCCGGTCGCCGATGGCGAACCCGCGCTACGGCTGGGCGACGCCGGGCTGGCGATCGACGCCGCCGCGAACGGCCTGGGCCGCGCGCATGTCCCGGCGATGCTGGCGGAGGCTGATCTGGCGGCAGGCCGCGTGCGCCAGTTGGGCGAGGCGGTTCCGGCCAAGCGCGGCTATTGGCTCGTCGCGCCGCTGCCGCAATGGCGGCAGGCGAAGGTCAAGGCGCTGGTGGCGGCCTTGACGGCGTAATTCGCACCAAGCCGCGAAGCCACAAAGGGACTTATCCTCTCCGCTCGTGCTGAGCTTGTCGAAGCACTGTCCTTTCTTATGGCGTCAAAAGAAAGAACGGCCCTTCGACAAGCTCAGGGCAAACGGGTGAGCATTATTTCTTCGTGGCTTCGTGGCTTGGTGCGAAAATCCTATTTCGCCGCCCCTATTTCGCCGCCAGCGCCAGCAACCGCGTCACCAGCGCCACGAACCTGCCGGTATCGACATTGGCGTCGGCATCGTTCCAGCTTGCCGTCACCACAAGCCATTTGCCGTCGGTCTTGCGCTGGCCGAGCAGGCTCATCGACAGCACCCCGTTTTCCGATCCGCCCTTATAGCCGAGATAGCGCCAGTCACTCCCGGCGACCGGTCCCACGCCGTTGTTGATCGCCATCGCCGCCATCGTCTCGCCGGAATCGCGGGCGC
>PHEM01000160.1 GCA_002842935.1 Alphaproteobacteria bacterium HGW-Alphaproteobacteria-13
GCGCTTCGCGGCCTCTTCCAGCCGGACGAGATGCTCGGCAAGCTGCTTCTTGTTGAGCCAGCCGGTGCCGTAGATGCGCGAAAGCTGCGCATTCTTCTGGTCGCCGCGCCAATAGGCCCCCGACACGCGCGTCAGCTTGAAGGCCTGCGGGTCGAGCTTGCCGGTCGAGGCGAGGTGCGGTCCCCGGCACATGTCGAACCAGTCGTCCCCGGAGCGATAGACGGTCAGCTCCTCGCCCGCGGGCAGTTCAGCGGCCCATTCGGCCTTGTAATGCTCGCCCATGCCCTTCCACGCCTCAATCAGCGCGTCGCGGTCCATGACTTCGCGCACCAGCGCCTTGTCGGCGGCGATGATGCGGCGCATCTCCTCCTCGATCAGCGGCAGTTCGTCGTCGCGGAACGGGCCATGCTCGGCGGTCGGCGCGAAGTCGTAATAGAAGCCGTCCGATGTCGCGGGACCGAAAGTGATCTGCGTGCCGGGAAACAGGCTCTGCACCGCCTCCGCCAGCACATGGGCATAGTCGTGGCGCACGAGTTCCAGCGCGTCGGCCTCGTCGCGGCTCGTCACCAGCGACAGGTTGGTGTCCACCTCCAGCGGGCGCATGATATCGCGCAGTTCGCCGTCGATTTTCGCCGCGAGCGCGGCCTTGGCAAGTCCGGGACCGATGTCCGCCGCGATCTGCGCGGGCGTGGTCCCCCGCGCGACTTCACGGGCAGAGCCATCGGGAAGAGTGACGCGGATCATCTGGGACATCGAAAAATCGGCCTTTATCGACAGGGAAAACTGCGCCCCTTTGCCAGTATGCGGAAGGGGCGGCAAGGGGCGGATTTCGGCTTGCCCCGATGATTGGACATCAAAGCCCGTTCGTCCTGAGGAGGGGCTGAGCCTGTCGAAGACCCGTCTCGAAGGATCATGCGCGGCGCCTGGTCCTTCGAGACGCCATTTCGACAAGCTCAATGGCTCCTCAGGACGAACGGATCGGATGGAATGGTCCCGCCCTACCCTTGCGACCCCGCCACCCGCCAGCTAGGGCCGACACTCATGACGGACCCCGCCGCCCCCGCCTATCTCGACCGTCCCGGCCGCCCGCGCCTGGCCTATCGCCATGCGCCGGGAACGGGACCGACGATCCTGTTCCTGCCCGGCTATATGTCCGACATGGCGGGCGGCAAGGCGACGGCGCTGTTCGACTGGGCGGCGGCGGAGGGGCAGGCGTGCCTGCTGCTCGACTATGCGGGCTGCGGCCTGTCGGACGGGGCTTTCGCGGATCAGACGCTGATCGACTGGCGCGGCGACGTTCTCGACCTGATCGACGCGACGGCCGAAGGGCCGTTGATCCTCGTCGGGTCGTCGATGGGCGGCTGGCTGATGCTGCTGATCGCGCTGGCGCTGGCGCGGCGTGACGGACCGGGGCGCGTCGCGGGGCTGGTCGGCATCGCCGCCGCGCCCGACTTCACCGACTGGGGCTTCACGCCGGAGGAAAAGGCGATCATCCTCGCCGAAGGCGCGCTGGTCGAGGAGACGCCCTATGGCGACCAGCCCTATGTAACGACGCGCGATTTCTATCAATCGGGCGAGGCGAACCGGCTGCTCGGCGCAGAGATTCCGCTGACCTGCCCCGTCCGCCTGCTCCACGGCGAAGAGGACGGCGACGTGCCGAGCGGCATCAGCCTGCGCCTCTCCGCCGCGCTGGCGAGCACGGACGTGCAGGTCACGCTGGTCAAGGGCGGTGACCATCGCCTGTCGCGCGACGGCGACATCGCGCTGCTGATCGATACCGTCGCGCGTATCGCGACAAGATAGAGGAACTCCATGGTACGCAGCGACTTCCGTTTCCACGTCACCAAGCGCGTCCGCTATGCGGAGATCGACGCGCAGGCCGTGGTGTTCAACAGCCGCTACCTCGAATATTTCGATATCGGCATCACCGAATATTGGCGCGCGGTCGGCGTCTATGACCGCTGGCCCGCGCACGACAGCCCCGAATTCCACGTCGCCCGCGCCGAAGTCGATTACAAGGCGCCGATCCTGCTCGACGCGGAAATCGACATCTGCGTGCGCTGCGAGCGTATCGGCCGCAGCTCGATGATCTATCTGTTCGAACTGCACGGCAGGGACGCGGAGCAACTCTATGCGGGCGGGCGGCTGGTCTATGTCCATGTCGCGGAGGCGCAGGGCGCGCCCTCGCCCGTCCCCGACGAATTCGCGGATATGTTCGAAGCATTTGAAGGACGGCCGCTACGCGCGTAGAGCATCGCGCGTCAAATCTGTATCCTCTGAAATCCGTTCGTGTCGAGCGAAGTCGAGACACCCATCGGCCTTGCGCGACGACGATGGGTGTCTCGACTTCGCTCGACACGAATGGAAAGGTAGGTCAGATATAAGGATCGACATTCCGGACAGGTTCCCATGACCAAATTTCTTCACACCATGATCCGCGTCACCGATCCCGACGCAACCATCGCCTTCTTCCGGTTGATCGGGCTGGAGGAAGTCCGCCGGTTCGACAATGAAGCGGGCCGCTTCACGCTGATCTTCCTGGCCGCGCCGGGACAGGCGGGCGTCGCGGAAGTCGAATTGACCTACAATTGGCCGCCGGAGGACGGCAGCGCGCCCGAATGCTATGAGGGCGGGCGGAATTTCGGCCATCTCGCCTATCAGGTCGACGATATCCATGCGACGTGCCGGCGGCTGATGGACGCGGGCGTGACGATCAACCGCCCGCCGCGCGATGGCCATATGGCCTTCGTCCGCTCGCCCGACGGCATCTCGGTCGAGCTGTTGCAGGACGGTCATTTGCCGCCGCAAGAGCCGTGGGCGTCGATGCCCAACACAGGCGTCTGGTAGGAGATAAAGCCATGGCCGCGCTCGAAATCGTCCGTATCCCGGTGCTCAGCGACAATTATGTCTGGCTGGTGCACGAGCCGGAGAGCGGCGCGACGATGGCCGTCGATCCCGCCGTGGCGGAGCCGGTGCTGGCGGCGGCGGAGACGCGCGGCTGGACGATCACCGACATCTGGAACACGCACTGGCACCCCGACCATACCGGCGGCAATGCGGCGATCAAGGAGGCAGCCAAGGCATGGGGAGGCTGCACCATCACTGGCCCGGCGGCGGAATATGAGCGCATCCCGACGCTGGACGTGCAGGTGCGGGACGGCGACCGCGTGCGGCTGGGCAACCATGTCGCTGACGTGTGGGACGTCCCCGCGCACACCGCCGGACATATCGCCTATCATTTCGCGGACGCCTTCGCGGACGGGGGCGCGATCTTCGTCGGCGACACGCTGTTCGCCATGGGCTGCGGCCGGTTGTTCGAGGGCACGGCGGACCAGATGTATGCGAACATGCGGCGGCTCGCGGCGCTGGACGATGCGACGCGCGTCTATTGCGCGCATGAATATACGCTGTCGAACGCGCGCTTCGCCGTGACGGTCGAACCCGGCAACGCCGCGCTCGCGGCCCGGCTCGCCGCCGTCGAGGCGGCGCGGGCGGCGGGCGTGGCGACGGTGCCGACCAGCATCGGCGAGGAGCGCGCGACCAACCCCTTCCTGCGCGCGGGAAGCGCCGCCGAACTCGGCCGCATCCGCGCGCTGAAGGACGCGGCGTGACGCAACCGCTTCAGCGCCCGTTCAGGACGGTTTTCCGACAAGGACGCGATTCAAGGAGCATCAGAATGGTAAAGCCGATCGGGATGGCCCGTGCCCTGCTGTTGGCGGCAGGCCCGCTGCTCGCAAGCTGCGCGCCCGCGGGAAGCGCCGATGCCGGCGCGGCGGCCTTGACGCCGAAGCAGGCGGAAATTCTGCAAAAGCACCTCGGCGGCAAAGTGGCGGGCGAACTCGTCCGATGCCTGCCCAACTTTCGCACCAACGAGACGATCCGCGTGTCGGACAATATCCTGCTCTATCGGTCCGGCTCCACCGTCTATCGCAATGAGTTGAGAGGCGCGTGTCCGGGGCTGGCGCGCTCCGGCGACATCATGGTGATCCGCCAATATGGTTCCTCGACATGCAGCGGCGACGTCTTCCACCTCGTCGACCATTCGAGCGGCATTCGCGGTCCGACCTGCATGCTCGGCGACTTCGTCCCCTATCGCAAGGCGGCGAAGGACGGCGGCTGACCCGGTCCTTTGCTTATCGCCGGCGTATCGCTAAACGCTGGACATGAGCTGGATCATCTCCCTTCCCTGCACCCGCGACGAGGCCGAGGCGCTGAGCGGCGAAGTGCCCGAACTCGACGCGTTCGCGCCGCCGCCGGTCGTGGTGACGCGCGAGATCGACGAAGAGGCGGGGCTGTGGCAGCTCGACGCCTATGTCGATGACGAACCGGACGCGGCGCTGCTGACGGCGCTGCAAGTGCTGGTGCCGAGCGCGGGCGGCACAGTGCCCGACGTCGCCGAACTGCCGCCGCAGGATTGGGTGACGCTGTCGCAGCAGGGGCTGGAACCCGTGCGCGCGGGGCGCTTCTTCGTCCATACGAGCAGCCACTCCGACGCCGTACCACCGGGCGCGGTCCCTTTCCTGATCGACGCGAGCCAGGCGTTCGGCACCGGCGGGCACGACACGACGGCGGGCTGCCTCGCCATGCTCGACCAGTTGGCGCGGCGCGGCGTCAGCCCGCGCAACATCGCCGACATCGGCACCGGGACGGGCCTGCTCGCCTTCGCCGCGCTGGCGCTGTGGCCGCGCGCGCGGACGATCGCATCGGATATCGACCCCATGAGCATCCGCGTCACGCAGGGCAATGCCGCGATCAACCGAGTCCCGCTGGGGCGTGGGGGCGGACGGCTGGCGCTGGCGGTCGCGCCGGGGACCGAGCATCCCGCGATCCGGCACCGCGCGCCTTATGATCTCGTCATCGCCAACATCCTCGCCGGGCCGCTGATCACGCTGGCGCCCGACATCGCGGCGGCGACCGCGCCGGGTGGCCATGCGATCCTGGCCGGGTTGATCGCACGGCAGATGGAGCCGGTGGTCGCGGCCTATCAGGCGCAGGGCTTTCACCTCGCCGCGCGCGAGGGCAGCGCCGAATGGCCGTGCCTGCTGCTTCGCAAGCGCCGCCGCTATGGCTGGCGGCGCAAGGAACGCGCGCGGCACCGCGCCAGCCCGTCCGACGCGACCTTCGGAAGCTGGTGAGCAAAGCCGCCGCTCTTCAGCCCTCCACCATCACCACTTGCGTGGCGAGCCGGTCGACTTCGGCGCGGTCGTGGCTGACATAGAGGATCGGCAGTCTCAATTCGTCGCGAATACGCTCTATCACCGTCATGATCTCGCCGCGCCGCGCCGCGTCGAGCGACGACAGCGGTTCGTCCATCAGCAATATTTCCGGGCCGGACAGCAAGGCGCGGCCGATCGCCACGCGCTGCGCCTCGCCGCCCGACAGGCTGTGCGGCCAGCGGCCGAGCAGGCCGCCGATGCCCAGGAAATCGACCGCTTCGTCCAGCCCCATCCAGCGATCGCCGGGCGGCGCGAGGTCGTGGCCGTAGAGCAGGTTCGCGCGCACGCGCCGATGCGGGAACAGCCGCCCGTCCTGAAAGACATAGCCGACGCGCCGCGCCTCCGGCGGCAGATCCACGCCGCTGCCGAACAGCGTGCGCGCGCCGATGCGGATATGGCCGCTGTCGGGCCGCAGCAGTCCCGCGACCATGTTGAGGATGCTCGTCTTGCCCGCCCCCGACGGGCCGAACAGCGCCGTCAGCCCCCGCTCCGCGACGAAGCGCGCGGCGATCACGCGCTCGCCGCGCCGTTTCGTCACGTCGATGTCAATCGCCACGCGCCTGCCTCTCGCCATGCGTCCGGCGCACCAGCCATTCGGACAGCAGCAGCGCCCCCAGCGACAGCAGCACCGACAACAGCGCCAGCCGCGTCGCCGTGGCCTCGCTGCCCGGCACCTGCAACGCCGAATAGATGGCCAGCGGCAGCGTCCGCGTCTCGCCCGGGATGTTGGAGACGAAGGTGATCGTCGCCCCGAACTCGCCGATCGAGCGCGCAAAGCCCAGCACCAGCGCGGCCAGCACGCCGGGCAGCGCCAGCGGCAGGCTGATCGTCCAGAAACAATGCCAGCGCCCCGCCCCCAGCGTCCGCGCCGCGCCTTCCAGCCGCCGGTCGATGCCTTCGATCGACAGCCGCATCGCGCGCACCATCAGCGGCAGCGCCATGATCGCCGCCGCCAGCGCCGCGCCGGTCCAGCGGAACATCAGCGTCACGCCGAACCAGCTTTCCAGCCAGCGCCCGGCGGGTCCCATCGGCCCAAAGGCGATCAACAGCAGCCACCCCGTCACCACGGGCGGCAGCACCAGCGGCAGATGGACGATCCCGTCGAGCAGCACGCGCCCCGGAAAGGCGCGGCGCGCCAGCAGCCACGCAAGGGCAAAGGCCAGCGGCAGGCAGGCGAGCACCGCGACGCCGCCGACCTTCAGCGACAGGGACACGATCCCCCACTCCTCGGCCGACAGCATCAAGGGACCAGGAATCCGTGGCGGGCAAAGATGGCGCGGCCCTCGCGCGACGTCAGAAAGGCGCGGAACGGCGCGGCGTCCCGATGCCGCGACGCTGTCAGCACCGCGACGGGATAGTGGATCGGCGCATGGCTCGACGCCGGGAAGGTGCCGACGACGCGCACGGCGCGCGACGCCTGCGCGTCGGTCGCATAGACGATGCCCAGCGGCGCCGCGCCGCGTTCGACCAGCGCCATCGCCGCGCGGACATTTTCGGCGGGCGCGACTTTCCCGGCGACGCTGCGCCACACGCCCAGCCGCGTCAGCGCGTCTTTCGCATACTTGCCCGCGGGCACTGCGCCCGGATCGGCAAGCGCGAGCCGTCCGCGCCCCAGCGCGCGCGCCAGCGGAAAGCCGGGCTGCGGCGTCAGGCGCAGCTTGCTCTGCGCGGGCGCGATCAGCACCAGCCGGTTGGCCAGCAGCGTCGTGCGCGTGCCGGGCCGCAGCAGCCCGGCCTTTGCCACGGCGTCCATCCACGGCTCATCGGCGGACAGGAAGATGTCGGCGGGCGCCCCGGCGACGATCTGCCGCGCCAGCGCCGACGAGGCGGCAAAGGACAGCACGGGCTTTGCATGACCCCTGGCCGCCCAGGCGTCGGCCGCCTCGGTCAGCGATTCCTGAAGGCTGGCCGCCGCGAGCACCAGCGGCCCGCGCTCCGCCGCGTGCGCCTGCGGCGCGAGCAGAAGGACAAGGCAGGCGAGCAAAAGGCGCAGGCAG
>PHEM01000161.1 GCA_002842935.1 Alphaproteobacteria bacterium HGW-Alphaproteobacteria-13
AGCGCAAGGCCATCTTCAACAAACCAGCATCATATTATCCGAAAAGGGGGTCCCTCTTCGACGCCGATCGGGGGTCCCTTTTGAACGCCGTTTGACAATCAGAGAAGGGAATGCCTGCCCTGCGCGCTCGCGCAGATCTTCGCGGAGCCACTCATATTCGAAGTCCCAGTCGTCGTCGTTTTCGACTTCGAGCATCGTGAAGGCCACGATGGCCCCGCTGGGGTAGCTAACCGATCGGCCCATGACATCCTCCTTCAGGCGGCCAACGCAGCGTCGGCAGACGCTTCGTCGGTATCATCGGCAGAGATCCGCCCTCCGAGTTTGAGCAGAAGCCTTGATGCTTCCTCAGCCTTCGCGGCAGCGGTGAGAATGGCACGGTCATCTTGCTTCAGGAGCTTGAGCCAGTGCTCGATGTAGCTCGCATGGCTATCGAGGTGGGTGACTGGCAGACCGAGTTCAGCGCCAAGCATGGCGCTCGAAAGTTCCGCGACATATCCTGACAGTCCAGCCCCAATGTGAATTCCAGCAGCATTTTCCCGACCCGGTTTCATGCTGCGATCTCCTCGGACTGAGGCTGCTGAGCGTGCATCCAGTCAGCGGCGGCCTGAGCCTTGCTGGCGGCAGTGAAGATTGCGCGCGGATCATCCTTGAGCGCCCGGAGCCAGGAGGCGACGTAAGCGGCATGGTCGGGGCGCGGATGGTGCGCGATGCCGAGGTCAGCGAGGACAAACGAGGCGGTCAGCTCGGCGCAAATCTCCTCGATCGCAAGACTGTCACGCTTGAACCGCTCCGCGAAGTTGCGGTCGAGCCGGTGCTTGGCCCCTGTGGCGTGGGCCGCCTCGTGCAGCAGGGTGCCCATGTGCGCCGATGCATCGCGAAAACTGGCGAAGCCTGGCATAAAGATGCGATCAAGGTCGATCCGGTAGTGGGCATCATAGGCGCCTTCCGTAATCGGAATCTTCAGTGCCTCGACGAATGCATCAGCGTGTCCGAAGCGCTCGCTCTCGGGCAGTTGTGCCACCGGCTCGGGCTCGTATCCTTCGACCTGGGCAAGGTTGAACACCGTGAACGCGCGGGCGAACATGCGGCCAGGACCTGCCTCTGCGTCATCACGATCATCCTCGGCGCGCGATGCAGCCTGCTTCCAGAACACGACGGTGGTGCCGTGCTCACCCTTGCAGACCTGGGCCCCGAGCGAGGCCCACTGACGGTAGGTGCCCCACAGCCCGCTGGAATATGCGCTGGCCTCAGCAGCGATCCACAATGCCAGCACATTTACTCCCCGGTAGCGCTTGCGCGAGGTCACGTTCTGGGGCCGCGTGGTGGCCGCACCGTCGTGATGCCAGGGCATACGCCAGTCGCCGGCACCGGCTTCTATGGCGGCAACGATCTGGGTGGTGATGCGGGAATAGACGTCGGCGCGCTCGGCTGTCGGATGGGTCCGGGTCATGGGATATCTCCGCGACGGCCGGAGGGAATCTCTTTCCCGCTCCTTCAATCCGTCACCCTAAAATCGGCCCCTCTCCTCTCCCGCCACACCGCAAGCCGGTGTGGCGGCACCTGGCGCGATCTGGGCGAGGACAGCTTCGATCCGTGCCACCTCTGCTTGCAGCGTGACGCGCTGCGGCTCAGGAAGACGCTTCTCGCAAAGCAGTGCGCGCGCCTCGTCGGCCCCGCGCTGCCAAGCCGGACGATGCCGCTCAGCGATGCAGGCGTTGGGACAGCGGACCGGCTCACACATGGCGATCATCGGCGCGGGCGGGCCCGGTTCGGTGATCCGGTTGAGGCAGAGCGCGGTAGCGGGGTCGAAGAAGCAGTCAGCCAGCGGCCCGACGTGCAAGGTCCGCGCGAGACTTGCGAGCATCGTGCGCAGACGCGCCCGGTCGGCAATCATGGCTGGAAGCGGTGACAGATCGGCGGCGTCATCCAGCGCTGCTCCCACGCGGTATGCAGCAGGGCCGCCAAGGCGCGCGCCACCTTGCCGCTCGTCGAAATAGACAAGGATATCGTCGATCTGGCCGAGTGCCCGCTGCGCCTCGACTTCGCCGCGAAAACCCGACCGGCTGCTCCCGGCATAGCCTTCGAACGCGGCGACACTGGCGTGCTTGTACTGGATCATGCCGGCAATCGTGCCGAAGGGGCGGTTGGCGATATGCCAGGCGATGGTGCGGCGAAACTGCCGGGTGGTGATCCGCCATGGCACCCCGGCAGGGCCTAGGGGAATGACCGGGGCAATATCTGAACCGAACCGATCGTTGAGATGGTCGCGGAAGCGGTTCAGTTGCCGGACAATCTCCGAGGACACATGGGTCTTGGTGTTGACCCTGAGCGCGAGGACCGGCCACAGCGTCGTGGTCCCGCGTGCGCGTCCGGCCCGCGCGGACAGCTGCTCGAGCACGGCCACCGCTTCGGCGACCGGTGCAATCGTCACCCACTCGGCCTCCTCGCCGCGACCGAGCTTGCCCTTGTAGGCGATCGACCGGATGCGGTGGCGAAGGATGGCGCCGTCTTCGGCCCTGACCACTTGCAGGCAACCGCGCTGCATGGCCTGCAACTCGCTGTCGCGCATGCCCGAGAGGTAGGCGCAAACGACATAGGCCGCAGCCTGAAGCATGGCTTCCTCCAGCGCGAGCGCCTTCGCATCGAAGCGAGGCCGCCATGGCAAGCTGCTCGTCGGGTCGAGCGATATCGGCGTATCCATGCCGCCATCTTCCGTGCCCAGCTCGTCGATGGCAGCCGCAATCAGGTCCGGCGCACCGGTGGTCAGTCCAAGATGCATGGCCGGCTCGGACTGTGCATCGATGCCGGCGTGCAGGTGCATCAGATGGTAGTTGATCGGCGGCGTGACCTCGCCGGTCCGCTGATCGGTCCGCGTCGTACCATTGTGGGAGTTGGTCCAGATGGGAATACCGCGGCCTTGTCGCCGCAAGGTTGCTATGTATGCGTTGAGGCGCCGGCGCTGCCGCGCTCGCCGGATGATGGGATCGAGTCCGGCCTCCTGTGCGAGCAACCGGTTGCGCCTCGCTTCGAGGCGATCAAGCTCCCCGCGCGCGGCAAGGATATCGCCAGAAAAGTGGGTCACGTAGCGCAGCGACCAGGCCAGAAGCGGCGTGATGATCTCTTCGGGAATGCGCGGCGTCCGGTTCTCGCCGGCGATGTGCCTGGCACCTGCCACAGAGTACGTGTTGCGTTCCGGCCATGGCTCAAAGGAAAGGCGCGCAGTCGGCAGGTGCCGACGCAGTTCGTGGAGGTCGAAGATCACGCGCAGCAAATCTGCAGCTGCCACCGGACGCAGCCCGGCGGTGCGCAACGAGCGCGCAAAGCGGTCGACGAGTGGCTGATCGACCGGTGAAAGATCGAAACGGCCAAGCTCCGCCTTCACGAAGTTGAAAAAGCGCAGGGCCCGGTTCGCCTCGCCCCGCACCGCCGCCGGCTCAAGCTTGCGGCGATGCCCTGGCAGGTCGGTGTTGAGCCGTGCATGGAGGAACTGGCGCAGCGCATCGGCAATGGCGGGATCTTCGATGCCGCCGAAATGCACGGTGACGTGGCAGCGCCTTGCATTGTCGCGAAACACGCCGGGCGAGAGGTCCCAGCTCGGATCGCCGTAGCACGAGAGGTCCGCACGATCGAAGCCGGGGCGCAGGGCCCCGGAAATAAGCACCGGCAAGGCATCACGATCATCGGTCGCTGTGGTCTGTGACGCGATGGCAGTCATGCCCGTGCCTCAGGCGGAAGGTAGAGCGCGGGAGGATGAGTTGCGATCTGCGTGCGGGCCTGCGCCACAACGTCATCGCCGAAAGCGGGCAGGATCTGACGGGCGATGCGTGCATGGGCATGGCCGAACTTGGCGGCCCACTCGGCCTGGCCCATCGCGGTGCGTTGCTCGTCGATGAAGGCCAGGAACGCGAGGATGGCGGGCAGCTTGCGCGCGGTAATGACGGCGTTGCGGCAATCGAGGCAGCCCCAGAACGGTGTCGGGCATGGCGATCCGGCGGTGCTAAACGGACTGGTATAGAAACCGGCGCAGCTCGCGAGCCAGACGTCCTGCTCGCCGTCGAGCAGCGCAATGGTATCGTCAGTGCCGCGGAAATCGGGGTCTGTAACGGAATCGCGTAGCTGCGCTTCCTCAAGCGGTGGCAGTAGCCGCGGACCTGCAACAGCTTCCTCAAGAGCATCTACGACGGTCTGCTCGTGCAATGGCCGCAGCGACGGGACATCGGCGTAATGCCGCGCGGCAATCTCGACCGTATGCCCGACAGCAAAGCGGGTCATGTGTCCTTCGGTCTTGAGGTACCAAAGGGCCTTGTGCGTCTTGCGCAGCTGGGAGAGGCGCAGATAGAGCGGCGTGCCTGCATCATCGACGATACCGTGCCGAGCAGTCCAGGCGTCGATGGTCGAGCGGGGATGGCGAATGCCGTCGGCGATCTCGCCGTGCTGATAATAGACCCACAGGCAATCGGAAGGATTATGCGCCCGCGCCTTGGCCGAGTGTGCAATGATGCGCCGGATCAGGCCGCCCGGCGTGGTCGAGCCGCCGTCGCGCACCCGGATAGTCTTGTGTTCAGCGCCGTGCGCGCGAAGCTTGATATAGGCGATGTCCACGGTTCCGCCCGAGGCATTGCGCAGGCAATCGATGGTGAGCGTCTTGCAGCACTCGAGTTCAAGCCCGGTCTCCAGCGAGAGCAGAACGAGCAGCGGCACGATATCGGCAGCCGTGAGGTGATGGGCTGCGTGAAGGCTGATGTTCATGTCCGGAGCCGGCATGTTGCGGCTCCGGAATCGCCGGTGGAGCGCCTGCCACTCGGCATCGCGATAGTACAGCACCCCGCGTGCTTCGATGGCCGTATGGGCTCTTCGGGTCGCAGCCTCGATCTCAGGAACTTCGTCGAACCGGGGGCCAGCACGCAACCGCGCATCGATGGCGGCAAGGTCGGCGCGTGCCGCGTCGCGGAGCTGGCGGGCGACTAACGGGCTGTAAGCATCGCGCGGCCGCGGCCTCACATGGGGGTGCGAACTGACGTAGCGCAGCCGCTCGCGAAGCTCGGGGTGGATGGCACCCGCCGTATCGGTAGCGATCCGGCGAAGGACGGCAACGATCTTGGCGACCACGGTGGGAAGATGCACCCGCGACTTGCCCGCAGCTTCGAGCCAGGCCTCGAAGCCGTCGATATGACGGGCGCGCAGGTCCGCAGGGCCATCGATCCGGTCCGTTGTCGTCGCGAGGTAGGCGAAGAAGCGCGGCAGTGTGTTGGTATAGGCCTTGACGGTCGTCCGCACGATGATCGGCCCGCGCGGCGCAACCAACGAGAACAGGCCGCGGGCAAAGGCGAGCGCGAGGCCACGCGGGCGCAGGGTGGTGAAATCGACCAGCACCCCGCCGCCGTATGGGGGATCGATAGTGAAGCGCAGCGCACTGACCTGATCCCAGGGATCGGCACCCTGCGTTGCACCGTCTTGCTCAAAGCTGACCTTGCGCCCCTTCCTGGGTGAGCCGGTCATGCCGGGAGGTATCCCGGCACGCGCGCAAGCAACTCTTCGACCGCCGCATCGACGGTATCGGCGCGGGTAGCAAGATGATCGAGATAGATCGACGTGGTGGAAAGACTGGAATGGCCGAGCAGGCGTTGCACCTGCTGAAGCGGGTCGCCGAGCAACTGGCGATAGCCTTCCATGGCGCCTGCCGGTGCGGCTGCTTCGGCGAGGCGGCGCTGGATCAGCATCGCCAGCATGTGAACAGCGAAGGAATGCCTGAGTTGATGGGGGCTGACGCGAACGGGAATGCCCGCATCCGCGCAGCGGCGGCTCGCCCGGGCGAAGATCGCTTCCCATGAGTTGGGGAGCACAGGATGCCCGACCTCGGTAAGCCACAGGACGGCAGCTTCACATGGCGTGCCATCGTCGGCGCAGATGACAAACCTTGCCCGCTCGTCGGGGGTGACGACTTCCATATCCATAGTGCCGCCGCCAACCAGATGCATCACGGTCGGCAGCAGTGGTGGGCGATGTATGAAGATCGGGCGTTCGATGGCATCCCAGCCTCTGCGCGCCGTGAACTTGGAGACGGCCGAAGCGCGCTCAACCGCCATGTAGGCATCGAATGCCGACAGCAGTCGGCGTGGCAGCAGGATGGTACGGCCGCGATCACCCTTGGTCAGCGCCGCTGGAAGCTCGACCCGGCGTTGGCGCTCTGCGCGCGCATCCCCAACGGGAATCTCGGCGGCGAGCAGGAAGGAAGCTTCTTCGAGCCGCAATCCGGTCGTGACCAGCAGGTCCGCGAAAAGCGCGTTGCGCGCACCATTGCGGTCGCGTGCTCCGGGGCGCTCGGCTCCCTCGACGGTCAGGCCACGCAGTCCGACGTCCCGAAAGGCCTGGTAGTCGGCCAGATCGACAAAGCGGACATCGGACCGGCGGGCAGCGCGCTCGTAGGCTTCGTTGCGACCGGCAATGGCAGCGCGACGGCCCCCGTATGATCTTCGCCACACCTGCCGGTGGGTAAATGGGGTGCGTTCGACCAAGCCTTCGACTGCGGCCCAGCGGTATAGCTTGTCCAGCGAGGCAATCGCCCGGTTCCACGTCGATGCGGAAATCCGGAACTCCGCATCGCTGCGCCGGCGCGCGCGATAATAAGCACCGACATCATCGGCATCGGCTTGCCAGACAGTCTTGCCACGGACCGAGCCCAGGAAACGAACCCAGACCAGAATATCGTAGCCATGCGCGCGCAGCGAGTGGCGCGAACGCGCGCCGTTCAGCGGCAGGTCCAGGAAGAAGCGATCGAGGTCCGGATCATAGATCGCCTCCTCGCGCAGGATCACCGGAATGTAGGCGTCCAGGCCATCCGCTGCGCGGCGTTCCTGGATAACGATCAAGGCCCCTGAAATATCCACAGCTTGCCAGTCCCTCCCCCGGACCCCCTCCCGAATCCAGAACGCACCCGTTGCGCGCCTGCGGGACGGTGGCCATCAGGCCGGACTACGCCAGCTTATGGATAGCGCTTCATCCGGCCTGATGACCCCCTGCGTCGTGCCCGGATCATACCGTTCAATGAAGCGACAGGCACGGTGCAGACTGTCCAGATAAGGCGATGAGTTCCTCGGCGGCGTAAGCTGCAGAACCAAATCGATTCTTGAGATTGCGGTCGAGGCGGCTGGC
>PHEM01000162.1 GCA_002842935.1 Alphaproteobacteria bacterium HGW-Alphaproteobacteria-13
GCCGAGCGCATCGACCAGCAGGTCGGGACCCAGCGCCGACCCGCCGATACCGATGTGCAGCAAATGGCGGATCTCGCCGAACGTCCCCGCCTCGATCGCATCGACCAGCATCCGCATCCGCTGATGCAGCATCTGCGCGCGGTGGACCGATTCCGGCGCGCCGTCGCCGCGTTCGGCGCTGTGCTCTGCCGCGCGGTCCTCGGTCGGGTTGGCGATGCCGCCGGAAAAGAGCGTCTTGCGGCGGCCCGCGAAATCCCGTGCTTCGGCCAGTCCGGTCAGGATGGCGATGGCCGCATCGTCGAGATGCGTCTTGGCGAAGTCGAAGCGGATGTTGGCGACGCTGCGGACCAGCGCCTGCAACCGCGCGTCGGGATCGGCGGCAACCAGATCGGTCAGCTTTTGCGGTCGCCAGTCGGAAAGAGCCTGCCAGGCTGTCGCTGCTGTCATCGAGATTCCCTTTGATTTCCGTTCGTGTCGAGCGAAGTCGAGACACCCCGAAGGCGTGAACGGCCGATGGGCATCTCGACTTCGCTCGATGCGAACGGGAATGGAGACGTTGCCTTTCTCCATAAGCCCGCCGCGCCCGCCGCGCCAGCGTCATCCGCCGATATTCGCTTGACGTGCAGACCTATTCGTCGCCAATGCCGGGCCATGACCGAAGCCAGCATCGCCGCCCGTTCGACCCCGCCCCCCGGCCCGCCGCCTTCGCCGCCCCCCGCCGCGCCAAGCCCTGCCCCCGTGTCGGCGAAGGAAGAGGCCGTCGACACCGTCCGCTTCCTCGCCTTGCTGGCGATCGCGGTGCTGATTTTCCGCAGCTTCTTCCTGTCGCCGTTCAACATCCCGTCGGAATCGATGCAGCCGCGCCTGCTGATCGGCGACTATCTGCTCGTCAACAAAATGGCCTATGGCTATTCGAAATACAGCCTGCCGTTCAGCGCCCCGCTGATCCCCGGCCGCCTGTTCCCGCGCTCGCCCGAACGCGGCGACGTCGTGGTGTTCAAGGCGCCGCCGCTCAACGACAATGACTATATCAAGCGCGTGATCGCCCTGCCCGGGGACAGCGTGGAAGTGAGGGACGGCATCGTCTGGCTGAACGGCGCGCCGCTGAAGCGCGAGCCGATGGCCGATTTCGTGATCCCCGTCACACCCAACATGATCGAGGCCGCGCGCATGACCGGCACGCTGCCCTGCTTTGCCCCGCAATATGAGGATGTCGGCAAGGATGGCCAGCGCCAGTGCCGCTACAAGCAGTTCCGCGAAACGCTGCCCAGCGGCAAAAGCTATGCGATTCTCGACATCATGACGATCGCGGAGGACAATATGCCGCTGATCGTGGTGCCGGAAGGGCAGTTGTTCCTGATGGGCGACAATCGCGACCGCAGCGCCGACAGCCGCTTCCCCGCCATGGAAAATCAGGGCATCGGACTGGTGCCGGAAGAGAATCTGGTCGGCCACGCGCTGGTCGGCATGTTCTCGACCGACGGGTCGGCAAGCTGGATCAACCCGATCAGCTGGCTCACCGCCGCGCGCTGGGAGCGTATCGGGGACGGCTTTTGAACGAGAGACCGTCCGCCGAGACGATTGCCGCCCTGACCGGCGCCCAGCCCCGCGACCTTGGACTTTATCATCAGGCGCTGACGCACGGCAGCAGCGGCGCGGGCGATTATCAGCGGCTGGAATTCCTCGGCGACCGCGTGTTGGGGCTGGTGATCGCGTCGGAGTTGTTCCGCCGTTTCCCCAAGGCGGCGGAAGGCGAATTGTCGTCGCGGCTCCATGCGCTCGCCTCGGGCGAGACCTGCGCGCGTATCGCGCAGCGCATGGGGCTGAGCGCCCATGTCCGCTTCGGCGCGCAGGCGATCAGCGACGGCGGTCGTCAGAGCGACAATGTCGCCGCCGACGTGCTGGAGGCGCTGATCGGCGCGCTGTGGCTCGACCATGGCGAAGCGGCGGCACGTGCCTTCATCACCCGCGAATGGGGCGAGATGATCGAGGGGCAGGTGGACGCGCCGAAACATCCCAAGGCGGCGCTTCAGGAATGGGCGCTCGCCCGCAAGCGACGGCCGCCCGAATATCGCCTGATCCGCCGCGAAGGGCCGGACCATGCCCCGCGCTTCCGCGTCGCCGCCGCGATCGGCAATCTCGCCGAGGCGGAGGGCGAAGGCGCATCGAAACAGGCGGCCGAAAAGGCAGCGGCGGCGGCGCTGCTCGACCAATTGACCAAGGAAGATGGCAAATGACTCAGCGCTGCGGTTTCGTCGCGGTCGTCGGCGCGCCCAACGCGGGCAAATCGACGCTGGTCAACGCGCTCGTCGGCCAGAAGGTCGCGATCGTCAGCCCCAAGGCGCAGACGACGCGCACGCGGCTGATGGGCGTGGCGATGGCGGGCGACGCGCAGATCATCCTGATCGACACGCCCGGCATCTTCGCCCCGTCGCGGCGGCTCGACCGCGCGATGGTCGCCGCCGCGTGGAGCAGCCTGGAGGAAGCCGAGGCGATCCTCGTCATGGTCGATGCCGCCGCCAAGCTGACGGGCCGCGTCGAGCGCGTGCTGGAGGGCGTGGCCAATCGGCCGGAGAAGAAATATCTGATCCTGAACAAGGTCGACCTGACGAAGAAGGACAAGCTGCTCACCATCGCGAGCGAACTCAACGCGCGCGTTACGTTCGACGAAACCTTCTTCCTCTCGGCCAGCAGCGGCGACGGTGTCGCGGAGTTGAAGGCGCATCTTGCCGCGCTGATGCCTGAAGGACCGTGGCATTTCCCGGAAGATGAAGTCAGCGACGCGCCCGAACGCATGCTTGCCGCCGAGATCACGCGTGAGCAGCTTTACCGCCAGCTTCACGAGGAATTGCCTTATCAATCGACGGTCGAGACCGAATTGTTCAAGACCCGTCCCGACGGCAGCGCCGAAATCCACCAGCAAATCTATGTCGCCCGCGACAACCAGCGCGCGATCGTGCTCGGCAAGGGCGGCAGCAGGATCAAGGAGATCGGCGCAAGGGCGCGCGCGGAACTGGCGGACCTGCTGGGGCGCAAGGTCCATCTGTTCCTGCATGTGAAGGTCAAGGAAAATTGGGACGAGGATCGCGGCGTCTATCGCGACATGGGGCTGGACTGGGTGGATTGAGACCGCCCCCACACCGTCATTGCGAGCGGAGCGAAGCAATCTCCAGCCATCGTCCTGTTTGACCGTTAGCTGGAGATTGCTTCGTCGCTACGCTCCTCGCAATGACGAGGGCTATTCCTTCGCCTTCTTCTTCGCGGGCGCTTTCTTTTTCGGCGCTGCTTTCTTCTTGCCCTTGGCCGGTCCCTTCGCCGCGCGGGCGTCGATCAGCGCCACGGCTTCCTCGGCGGTCAGCGCGTCGGGTTCGACCGTCTTGGGCAGCGTCGCGTTGGTCGTGCCGTCCGTGACATAGGGACCAAAGCGCCCGGCCATCAGCTTCATCTCGCCGCCGCTGGTCGGGTGCGGGCCGAAGGTCTTGAGCGGTTCGGCCTTGGCGCGCCCGCCGCGGCCGCCGCCATTGGCCGCATCGGCGATGCGCGCGACGGCGGCGTTCATGCCGATCTCGAAGATTTCGGCGGTGCCCGTCAGCTTCGCATATTTGCCGTCATGCAGCAGATAGGGACCATAGCGCCCCAGCCCCGCCACGATCGGCTTGCCGCTTTCGGGATGCACGCCGACGTCGCGCGGCAGGCTGAGCAGCCGCAGCGCATAGTCGAGGTCGAAATCCTCGGCCGGGATATCCTTGGGGATCGAAGAGCGCTTCGCCTCCTTGCCGTCGCCAAGCTGGATATAGGGACCGAAGCGCCCGCTGCGCTTCGTCACGTCCAGGCCGCTATCCGGATCGGCGCCCAGCGTTTCGGGACCGGTGTCACCCTCGCCACTGCCGCCGGGCTGCGCGAATTTGCGCGTGAATTTGCAGTCGGGATAGTTGTTGCAGGCGATGAACGGGCCAAAGCGCCCGCCACGCAGCGCGAGCCGCCCGGTGGCGCAATTGGGGCAGGTGCGCGGATCGACGCCGTCGCCCTTGTCGGGGAAAAGATAGGCACCGAGGAACTCGTCGAGCGCCGCCGTGATCTCGCTCGGCTTCTGCTCCATGACTTCGCCGGTGCGCGGCTTGAAGTCGCGCCAGAAGCGGTCGAGCACCGCCTGCCACTGCGCGCGGCCGCCCGACACGTCGTCCAGCTCTTCCTCCAGCCCCGCCGTGAAGTCATAGCCGACATAGCGTTCGAAAAAGCGTTCGAGGAAGGCCGTGAGCAAGCGTCCGCTTTCCTCGGGGATGAAGCGGTTCTTCTCGACCGTCACATAGGCGCGGTCCTTCAACACTTGCAGGATCGAGGCATAGGTGGACGGACGCCCGATGCCCAGTTCCTCCATCTTCTTGACGAGGCTCGCCTCCGAATAGCGCGGCGGCGGCTGCGTCTCGTGGCGTTCGACCTCGACGCCGGTCTTCGCGGGCGCATCGCCCTTGGCCATCGCCGGGAGTAGGCGGCCGTCCTCGTCGTCCGAACTATCGTCGCGGCCCTCGTCATAGAGCGCGAGGAAGCCGGGGAATTTCACGACCTGCCCCGTCGCGCGCAGCATCGTCTTGCCCGTGCCGTCGGACAGGTCGACGCTGGTGCGCTCCAGCCGCGCCGAGGCCATCTGGCTCGCCAGCGCGCGCTTCCAGATCAGGTCATAGAGCCGCGCATGATCGCCGCCGCCGACCTTATCCTTGCCGAAATCGGTCGGGCGGATCGCCTCATGCGCTTCCTGCGCGTTCTTGGCCTTAGCCTGATACTGGCGCGGCTTGTCGGGGACGTATCCGCCGTCATAGCGGTCGGCGATCGCGTGGCGCGCGGCGCTGATCGCGCTGCCGTCCATCTGCACGCCGTCGGTCCGCATATAAGTGATCGCGCCGTCCTCATAGAGGTCCTGCGCAACCCGCATCGTGTGGCTGGCGGAGAAGCCGAGCTTGCGCGCCGCCTCCTGCTGCAAGGTCGATGTCGTGAAGGGCGGCGGCGGGTTGCGCGTCAGCGGCTTGGTCTCGACCGCATCGACCGTGAAATGGCCCGCCTTCACATCGGCCTCGGCGGCGCGCGCGTCGGCCTCCGTGCCGATCGACAGCCGCTCAATCTTGTCGCCGCGCCAGCGCGACAGGCGCGCCTTGAACGGCGTGCCGCCCATCTCGAACAGACCCGTCACCGACCAATATTGCTGCGTGACGAAGACCTCGATCTCGCGCTCGCGCTCGACCACCAGCCGCAGCGCGACCGACTGGACGCGGCCCGCCGACTTGGCGCCCGGCAACTTGCGCCACAGCACGGGAGACAGCGTGAATCCAACGAGATAGTCGAGCGCCCGGCGTGCGCGATAAGCATCGATCAGATCGTCGTCCAGCTCGCGCGGATGCGCCATCGCATCGGTCACGGCCTGCTTGGTGATCGCGTTGAACGTGACGCGCTCGACCGATGCGGGCAGCGCCTTTTTGCTGCGCAGCAATTCGCGCACATGCCAACTGATCGCCTCGCCCTCGCGGTCAGGGTCGGTGGCGAGGATCAGCCGGTCGGCCTGTTTCGCGGCGTCCTGAATCTCCTTCAGCCGCTTCGCCTTGTCGGGATAAAGCTGCCACTGCATCGTGAAGCCGTCGTCGGGATCGACCGACCCATCCTTGGGCGGCAAGTCGCGGACGTGGCCATAGCTGGCCAACACCTTGAAATCGCGGCCGAGATATTTCTCGATCGTCTTCGCCTTGGCGGGCGATTCCACAATCACCAATTGCATTGAAAACTCGATCCTCGAAAACGCTTACGCATGTATGCGCGAGAGTGGCGGGCGCCCCGCCCCGCGGTCAAGAGGCATTTGGGGCGGGCGCAAGGGGATGTCAACGCGGCGCGGCGCCATCAGGCCAGCGAAACGCGCGCGCCCGCGTGACGCTCGATCCGCCCGGCCAGCTCGAGTTCCAGGAGGACAAGCTGCACGGCGGCGGCCGGGCATCCCGATTGCCGCACCAGTTCATCGACCGCGACGGGCGTCGGTCCCAGCAGGTCCGACACGGTGCGGCGGTCATCGTCGCCCGTCATGTCCGGCGGCGCCGCGGCGGCGAAGGGGCGTGCCGGCTCGCGCACCATCCGGGCGTCGATCGGTCCCAGCGCCTCCAGCACATCGTCGGCATTCTGCACCAGCGTCGCGCCTTCGCGGATCAGCTGGTTGCATCCCTGCGCGCGCGGGTCGAGCGGCGAACCGGGCACGGCCATCACCTCGCGCCCATAGTCGCCCGCGCGGCGCGCCGTGATCAGCGATCCGGAACGCGGCGCAGCCTCTATCACCACCGTCCCTTGCGTCAGACCCGCGATGATGCGGTTGCGCGACGGGAAATGACGCGCAAGCGGTTCGGTCCCCGGCGGCTGTTCGGCGATCAGCAGCTGATCACTGGCGATTTTTTCCTGAAGCGCGGCATTTTCGGGCGGAAAGGCGATGTCGATGCCGCTGGCGATCACGGCGGCGGTCGATCCGCCCAGCGCGCCGACATGCGCCGCCGTATCGACGCCGCGCGCCAGCCCGCTGACCACCGTCACGCCGCGCGCCGCCAAGTCGATGGCAAGCTGACGCGCAAAGCGGCACGCCGCCGCCGAGGCGTTGCGCGCGCCGACGATGGCGACGGCGGGGCGATGCAGGACGCCCATGTCGCCGCGCACGATCAGCGCGGGCGGCGCGCTCTCGATCTCGCGCAGCAGCGGGGAATAATCCGCCTCGTCGCGAAAGACATATCGCGCGCCGAGCGCCGCGACCCGCTCCATCTCGCGCTGCGCGGTGTCGGCGGACGCGATGCGCGCCTTCCCTCCGCCGCCGCGCAGGGTAAGGCCGGGCAGCGCCTCCAGCGCCGCCTCGCCCGATCCGAAACGCTGCATCAGCTGGTGCCAGCTGACGGGACCGACATGCGGCGTGCGGATCAGGCGCAGCCGCGCCAGCCGCTCGGCATCGGTCATGCCGCGTCCTTCCGGCCGCCGATGCGCGGTTCCGTCCCGGCGCGCAGCCGCGCGATATTCTCGCGGTGTCGCCACAGCAGGATCAGCGCCAGTCCGGCAAGACCCTTCGCATAAGTGGGGTAGCCGAACGCCGCGGCCGCGACCGGCGCCGCGA
>PHEM01000163.1 GCA_002842935.1 Alphaproteobacteria bacterium HGW-Alphaproteobacteria-13
CGCGACGCCGCCGCCCAGCATGAAAAGGCCGAAGCGCGCATAATCCCTGAGGCTCGCCGATATGCAGCATCCGCTGATCTCGTGCCCCGTCGGCCCGATCATCCACACGGCATCCTGTTCCATGCCGAACGGTTTCCAGAGTTTTTCCGACAGATAGGCGGACAGCGTCTTGCCCGTGGCGCTCGACACCAGCACGCCGATCAAATTGGTTTCACCGGTCTTGTAGACCCACTTCGATCCGGCGGGCGCCTCGCGCGGCAACGCCTTCATATAGCTGACCGTGATATCCTCGCCCGGCACCGGCTGTTGCAGGTTGAACTGCGCGACGTCGGACCTGGGATCGGTATAATCCTCGTTCCACTGGACGCCCGACGTCATCGTCAGCAGTTGACGGACGCTGACATCGTCATAGGCCGATCCCTTCAGATCCGGAATATAGACCGTGACCTTGTCGTCGAGGCTTTTGATATAACCGTCCTTCACGGCCGCGCCGACCAGCGTCGAGGTGAAGCTCTTGGCCACGGAAAAGCTCGTCCAGCGCCCTGTGGGACCATAGCCGAGCGCATATTTCTCCAGCCGGACCCTGCCGTCCTGAACGATGATCAGTCCCGCCGCCCGCTGCGCGGCCATATAGGCGTCGACGTCGATGCCAAGGTCGATCGGCGCGCCTTCGGGAAGCGGATGGACGGGTCCGCCGGCGGCGATGCGATGGACGGCGACCTTGCCATGCGTCTCCATGGTGCGGAAAGCGGCGTCGCGTTGATCCTGGGTCCAGAACAGCACGTTCATATCCTCCGGCAAGCTGACAGTCGTTTGTGAGGTCGAGGCTGGCGCCCCGCACCCCGCCGCCGCCGCGCAGACCAGCGCAGCCGTCAGAAATCGTCGCATCCCACTCCCCTCCCGTCGTCGTCAGCCCGCCTTTTCCAGCGTCACTTGCGCGACATCGATGCCGCCGCCGCGAAAACCGCCTTCGCAATATTGGAGATAATAGCGCCAGAGCCGCACGAAGCGTTCGTCGAAACCCGCGGGTAGCCGCCCCTCGGCGACCGCGCCGTCGAAGCGCTCGCGCCACTGGCGCAGCGTTTCGGCATAATCGCCGCCGAAATAGCGCACATCGCGCCACGCGAGTCCCCGCGCCTCGGCCAGCGCGCGAAAGCGGCTTTCGGAGATCAGGCAGCCGCCGGGGAAGATATAGGCCTGGATGAAATCGCTGTTCGCCGCATAGCCTTCGAACAACGCGTCCTTGATCGCGATATATTGGATCGCCGCCTTGCCGCCCGGACGCAGCAACCCCGCGATCGCATCGAGATAGGCGGGCCAATAGGCTTGCCCCACGGCCTCCACCATCTCGACGCTGGCAATCGCGTCATAGGGACCGCGTGCGTCGCGATAGTCGCAAATCCCGATATGCGAGCGGTTCGACAGATCGATGCGCGCCAGCCGCGCCGCCGCGACCTCGGCCTGCGACGGCGACAGGGTGATGCCGGTGTAGAGGACGTCATGCCGCTCGACCGCGCGCTCCGCCAGCGCGCCCCAGCCGCAGCCGATCTCCATCAGCCGGGCGCCCGATCGCAGGTCGAGCCGGTCGAGGATCGCGTCGAGCTTTGCGACTTGCGCCTCTTCCAGCGACTGCGCGGGATCGGTGAACAGCGCGCTCGAATAATTCATTCCCGCGTCGAGCCACAGGCGATAGAAATCATTGCCCAGATCATAATGGGCCAGGATATTGCGCCGCGCTCCGCGCCGGTCGTTGCGATGCAGCGCGTGCACGACTCGATTGAGCCAGCGCCAGGGTCCCTGCGCGCGGCCCGTTTCGCCCAGCGATTCGCCGTTGCGCATGAACAGGTCGAACAGCGGCACGGGATCGGGCGACGACCATTCGCCCTTGTCCCACGCGCGATACCAGCCGACGGAACCCGACACTGCCAGCCGCACCAGCGCCGCCCAGCTCGCCATATGCACGACAGCGGCGGGTCCCTTACCGCGCCCACCGAGCAGGCGCACGCTGCCGTCCGGCAGATGTCCCTCGATGCTTCCCCGATCCAGCCCCATGTCGATGCGATCGAGCAGGCGATGGAACAGGCCCGCGGGTGCCCGCGCCATCAGCCGCGCCAGCGCGCCGCCCGAGCGATAGGCCCGGTCCGCCCGCAGCAACTCGCCGCCGCGCCGCCGACTGACATGCGTGTTCATGAACCGCTTGTCGCGCAACCGTGGTTAAAGCGCAATATCGGGCTGGGTCAGGAGCACGCTGAATCGGTCGCGGGCGAGCGGATGCAGGAAACGCTGGTCGCGCAGCCTTATGCCCTGCCCGTCCCGCTCGGCCAGGGGCATGCGCGCCCAGAACAGAAAGGCGCGCGCCGCGGGATCGGCTTTCGCCCATTCGGCGATGCGCGCGTCGTCCATGCCGGTCGGCGCGCCCGTGATGTCGAGCGTGCCGCCGACGCCGGGGATGAAGCTGCCGCTGCCGTACCGGTCACCGCTGCGCCAGAAAATGTCGCGTTTCCAGAAAGCCAGCGGCGGTGGACTGGCGACGGCCAGCACATCGCTGCGTCCCGTCGCCTGCAACGACTCGACCGTCATGCGCTCCGCCGCATTGGTGATCAGCCCGTTGACAGCGATATAGGCGCAGACAGCCGTCAGGCCGGCCCATGCGGGCCGCCGCCAGTCCGCCGCTCCGCGCCGCTCGCGCCGCAGCGACAGCCAGACCGACAGGCCGAGCGCGATCCATATCCACAAATCGATGATGAACAGCGTGTCGCCATAGAACCAGCGCGACGAAAAAGGTTCGAGCAGACGGACGCCGTAATTGTTGAGCCAGTCGAGCGCGGGATGGCAAAGGCAGCCGATGATGGCGAGTGCCAGCAGCCACCCTTTATGCACGGGAAGCCGCCCCACGGGCCGCGTACCACGCCGCGCCTGCCAGCGGTCGAACGCCAGCATCAGCGCCCACAGCAGCAGCGGCAGCAACAGCCACGCGATCGGCCCATGCGTGACGCCGCGCCGCATCGCCAGCGACTCGATGCCATAGATGGTGCATGTCGCATCGATGTCGGGCAGGTTCGCGGCGATGATCAGCGTCGGCATCGCGAGGCCGGTCTTCTTCTTGAGTCCCGCCTGCCCCAAAATCGCGCCGACCAGGCTGTGCGTCAGATTGTCCATTTGATTATTTCTCACACAAAGGCACGAAGGCACAAAGTGTTATGAGCGGCCCGGCGCGAAATAATTGTTGGCAATCCGCTTTACGCCGTCGCGGAATGTCTCCTGACCAAAATTGATCAGCAGGCCGAGCGGCAATTTCAGCAAGCGGAGATAGGTCAGAACTTGCTTGCCATGCACCGGCGCCAAACGTTCCGTCGATTTCAACTCAACCACCAACATATTTTCGACGAGTAAATCGAGACGAAGCCCATTGTCGATCACAACTCCCGTCGTTCGCGCCACGGCCTCAAGCTCGCTGGACAAACTCTTTGTGCCTTCGTGCCTTTGTGTGAGATACTAAAGTTCCGGCCCGCCCTCCGTCACCGTCCAGGTCTGCCCCTTCTTGAGCAGGTTTTGCAGGTCGGCGGTCTTGCCTTCGCGCGCGGCGGCGTTCTGGGTCCAGACTTCGGCTTCGAACGTCGGGCGCGGGTCGTCGTAGAGGACGCCGAGCGCCATCGGGAATTCGCCGAAGCGCATCTCGACCAGCATGTGCGCGACGCTGCGGTTGGTGACATCGTGGACGATCACGCCCGCCGCCTGCCAGTCGCCGTCCGCCACATCGACGACCTTCAGCGTCAGCGCCTCGCTGTCGAGCGCGATGCCCTTCGTGTCCTTTGCGAACAGCATCGGCTCGCCGTTCTTCAGCCAGAGCTGGCGGTCTTCCGCGCCCTTGGGGGCCGCGAAGTCGTGGAACACATCCTTGTTATAGACGATGCAGTTCTGGAAAATCTCGATGAAGGCCGTTCCCTTGTGAGCGTGCGCGGCCTTGAGGACGTTCGGCAACTCCTTCGACACGTCGAAGCCGCGTCCGACGAAGCGCGCCCCCGCGCCCAGCGCGAAGGCGGCGGGCTGCGCCGGGCGGTCGACCGAGCCGTAGGGCGTCGAGGGGCTGCTGGTGCCGACGCGGCTCGTCGGCGAATATTGCCCCTTGGTCAGCCCATAGATCTCGTTGTTGAACAGCATGATCTGGCAATCGAGGTTGCGGCGGATGATATGCATCGTGTGATTGCCGCCGATCGACAGCCCGTCGCCGTCGCCCGTGACGATCCACACATCAAGGGCCGGATTGGCAAGCTTCAGCCCCGTGGCGAAAGCAGGCGCGCGGCCGTGGATCGTATGGAAGCCATAGCTTTCCATATAATAGGGAAAGCGCGACGAGCAGCCGATGCCGCTGATGAACACAGTATTTTCCGGCACCGCGCCGATTTCCGGCAGCGTGCGCTGCACGGCCTTCAATATCGCATAGTCGCCGCAGCCGGGGCACCAGCGAACCTCCTGATCGGTCTCCCAATCCTTGAGCGTCGTCGTGCGGGCGATGGTCGTTATTTCGTTCATGTCAAATCCCCCCAAACCCGTTCGGGCTGAGCTTGTCGAAGCCCCGTTCTTTCTTTGAACGGCGCAAAAGAGAAGGACGGCCCTTCGACAAGCTCAGGGCAAACGGACGAGAGGCAGGCGGCTTCATGCCAGGGCCTCCTCGATGGCGGCTTCGATTTCGGCGATGGTGAAGGGCTGGCCCGACACCTTGTTCACGGGCTTCGCATCGACCAGATATTGATCGCGCAGCACGGTCTTCAACTGCCCCGTGTTCATTTCGGGCACGATCACCTTGTCATAGCTTCCCAGCAACTCGCCAAGGTTCGCGGGCAGCGGCCAGATGTGGCGGATGTGGATGTGGCTGACGTCCGCCCCTTCTGCGCGCTTGCGGCGCACGGCCTGATGGATCGGACCGAAAGTCGAACCCCAGCCGACGACCGCGAGCCTGCCGCCCTCCGCGCCCAGTTCGACGATCTGGTCGGGCACCGCGATGCCGTCGACCTTCGCCTTGCGGATGTCGGTCATCGCCTGGTGGTTGGCGGGCGCATAGTTGAGATGACCGGTGTCGACTTCCTTTTCGATCCCGCCGATGCGGTGGAGCAGGCCCGGCGTCCCCGGCTTGACCCACGGGCGCGCGAGCTTTTCGTCGCGGCCATAGGGCTTGAAGCCGCCTTCGGGCACTTCGGTCAGGAACTCGACGGGGAAGGCTTCATAGGCCGTGAGGTCAGGCACGTGCCAAGGCTCGGCCGCATTGGCGATATAGCCGTCGGTCAGCAGCATCACCGGCGTCATATATTGCACGGCGATGCGGCACGCCTCGATCGCGCATTCGAAGGCGTCGCCGGGCGAGCGCGCGGCGATCACCGGCATCGGCGCATCGCCGTTGCGGCCATAGACGGCCTGATAAAGGTCCGACTGCTCGGTCTTGGTGGGCAGGCCCGTCGAGGGACCGCCGCGCTGCGAATTGACGATGACCAGCGGCAGCTCGGTCATGATCGCCAGCCCCATCGCCTCGCCCTTCAGGGCGATGCCCGGTCCCGACGAGGAAGTGACGCCCAGCGACCCGCCATAGCTCGCCCCGATCGCCGAACAGATGGCGGCGATCTCGTCCTCCGCCTGGAAAGTCGTGACGTCATATTCCTTGAGCCGCGACAGATGATGGAGGATCGCCGAGGCGGGCGTGATCGGATAGCCGCCGAAGAACATCGGCAGGCTGGCCAGCTGCGCCCCCGCGACGAGACCGAGCGCGATGCCTTCCGCGCCCGTCAGCGTGCGATAGAGACCCGGCACGGCGGGCGCGGGGTCGACATGATGCTGCTTCAGCGGTCCCGCAAGCTCCGCCGTTTCGCCATAGGCATGGCCCGCGTTCAGCGCCGCGGCGTTCGCGGCGGCAAGGTTCGGGTCCTTCGCGAATTTCGCATGGAGCCAGTCGATCAGCGGCTGGCGGTCGCGGTCGAACATCCACAGCGCCAGCCCCAGCGTCCACATATTCTTGCAGCGCAAAGCTTCCTTGTTGCCAAGGCCAAAGGGCTTCACGGCCTCCATCGTCAACTGGCTGATGTTGAGCTTCAGAAGCTGCCACTTGGCGAGGCTGCCGTCCTCCAGCGGGTTCGAGTCGTATTTCGCCTTGGCGAGGTTGCGGTCGTTGAACTCGCCTTCGTCGGCGATGATCAGCCCGCCGGGCTTCAGCGTCGGCACATTGGTCTTGAGCGCCGCGGGGTTCATCGCGACGAGCACGTCGGGCGCGTCGCCCGCCGTGTCGATCGACGAAGAGCCGAAATTGATCTGAAAGGCGGAAACGCCGAACAGTGTCCCCTGCGGCGCGCGGATTTCCGCCGGAAAGTCGGGGAAGGTCGCGAAATCATTTCCCGCCAGCGCCGACGACAGCGTGAACTGACCGCCGGTCAACTGCATCCCGTCGCCCGAGTCCCCGGCAAACCGCACCACCACTGCGTCGGAAAGGAAGGATTCCGATCCTGCCGCCTTGTCCTCAACCGCTGTCGCCATCTCGCTTTTCCGCCTTCAATCCTGCCAATATACGAAATGGCCTAGGCCCCTCTGCGCCAAGCCGCAATTCAGAAAAAATTGTCCACCGAAAACATCCGGGGCGGGCACCGGACGGGAAAGGTTGCGGAACGCCATTGAAATATCCGGCCCGATGCCGAATAGCTGCACCATCGATAAAGAAAGAGGGACCACAGGATGATCGACGGCACCGCCCATTACACCCGCCCCGACGTGGCGGCCTTTCTCGCCTTCCTGAACGCGCAGGAGGGGCCAAGGATGGAGGAACTGCCCGTCGCCGACGCGCGCGGGATGATGATCGCGATGGGCAAGATCGGCGACGTGCCGCGCGGAGAGATCGCGCTTGTCGAGGATCGCACCATCCCCGGTCCCGCCGGCGACATTGTCATCCGCGTCTATGACAACCGCCCGGATCGCGCGGCGGGACCCGTGATGGTCTTCTATCACGGCGGTGGCTTCGTGATCGGCGACCTAGAGACGCACGATCCCTATTGCGCGGAGGCGGCGCGCATCCTCGACATGCCCGTGATCGCCATCGACTATCGCCTGGCGCCGGAG
>PHEM01000164.1 GCA_002842935.1 Alphaproteobacteria bacterium HGW-Alphaproteobacteria-13
GCGCCGCCTGGCCGCGCGCGCGGCGGCGGAGCGCATCGCCGAGGAAATGGGCGAAAAGGTCGGCGGGACCGTCGGCTATGCGACGCGGCTCGACAGCAGGCAGTCGGCGGCGACGCGGCTGCTGGTGATGACGCCGGGGCTGTTCCGCAACCGCATCCTCGCCGATCCCGAACTGAGCGGCGTGTCGGCGGTGCTGTTCGACGAAGTGCATGAGCGCAGTCTCGACGGCGATTTCGCGCTCGCGCTGGCGATCGACGCGCAGCAGGGCCTGCGCGACGAACTGCGGCTGGTGGCGATGTCGGCGACGCTCGACGGCGCGCGCTTCGCGGCGCTGCTCGGCGATGCGCCCGTGGTGCGCAGCGAAGGCAAGAGCTGGCCGCTCGACCTGCGTCACATCGGCCGCCGCGCCGAGGACCGGCTGGAGGCGAGCGTGCTGGCGACCGTGCGGCAGGCGATGGCCGATGAGGAAGAGGGCGACATGCTCGCCTTCCTGCCCGGCGCGGCCGATATCGAGCGCGCGGCGGCGGCGGTCGAGGCGGCGGGGCTGCCGCTGGTCGTCCACCGCCTGCACGGACAGATCGACCCGGCGCAGCAGCGAAAGGCGCTGGTCCGCGACGCGGGCGGCGCGCGCAAGCTGATCCTCGCGACCAGCATCGCCGAGACCAGCCTGACCATCGACGGCGTGCGGATCGTCATCGACGCGGGGCTGTCGCGCCGCCCGCGCTTCGACAAGGCGGCGGGGATCGCGCGGCTCGTCACCGAACGCGCGAGCCAGGCGTCGGCGACGCAGCGCGCGGGCCGCGCGGCGCGGCAGGGACCGGGCGTCGCCTATCGCTTGTGGGAAGCCGCCGCGACGGCGGGAATGCCGCCCTTCGACCCGCCGGAGATCCACGAAAATGACCTGATGCCGGTCGTGCTCGACTGCGCGAGCTGGGGCATCGTCGACCCGCGCCAGCTGGGCTGGCTCGACCCGCCGTCGCCCGCCGCGATCGCGGAAGCCAAGGCGCGCTTGCAGGCGATCGGCGCGCTGGGCGATGACGGGCGCATCACCGCGCATGGGCAGGCGCTCGCCGCGATTCCGCTGCCCGTGCCGCTCGCGCACATGCTGATCAAGGCGGCGCGGGCCGGGGAGAGTGAAGAGGCGGCGCGTCTCGCGGTGCTGCTGACCGAGCCGGGGCTGGGCGGACGCGGCGTCGATGTCGAGGCGCGGATGCGGCGCTGGCAGGACGCGCGCGGCGAGCGGGGCGACGGTGCGCGGCGGCTCGCGCACCGGCTTGCCGCTATAGCCGAGCGACTGGTGAAAAAGGCGGAGGCGGCCGAATCGCGCTCGACGGGCGGCTGGATCGCGACGGCGTGGCCTGACCGCGTGGCGCGGCGGCGGCCGGGGCAGCGCGGCGACTATCTGAGCGTCGGCGGACGCGCCTATCGCATCGACTCGGCCGATCCGCTCGCGGGCAGCGAATGGCTGGCGATCGCCGATGCGCAGGGCCATGCGGCGGGCGTCCGAATCCTCGCCGCCGCGCCGATCGAGGCGGCGGAGGTCGAGACGCTGTTCAGGGACCGCATCGCCGTCCACGCCGCGAGCCGCTATGACGCAGAGGCCGACCGCGTCGACCATCGCCGCGAGCGGCGGCTCGGCGCGATCGCGCTGAGCAGCGGGCAGGCGGGTCGCGGCGAGACGGCGGAGGACGACGTCGCCGTGCGGCTCGCCGCCGTGCGCGACAAGGGGCTGGGGCTGGTCGGCTGGGGACCCGCGTCGCAGGCGCTGCGCCAGCGCGCCTCCTTTGCCGGGATCGACACGCTGTCGACGGCGGCGCTGGCCGACAGCCTCGACTTGTGGCTCGCACCGTTGCTCGAAAGCTGCCGGGGCCTGCGCGACATCGGCGACCGGCGGCTGGCCGACGCGCTGATGGGTCTGCTCGACTGGCCCGCGCGGCAGTTGCTGGAAAAGCTGGCCCCCGCCGACTATGCGACGCCCGCCGGAAGCCGCCACGCGATCGACTATGGCGCCGACGGCGGCCCGACCGTCAGCGTGCGCGTGCAGGAGATGTTCGGGCTATGCCGCCATCCCGCGATCGGCGATCCGCCGGTGCCGCTGGTGCTGGCGCTGACCTCGCCCGCGCACCGGCCGATCCAGACGACGCGCGACATCACTTCCTTCTGGAGTGGAAGTTGGCACGAGGTCGCGCGCGAGATGCGCGGGCGCTATCCCAGGCATAGCTGGCCCGACGATCCGGCGAACGCCCGGCCGACGCTGATGACCAAGGCGGCGCAGGCGCGGCGGGATGCGCGATAAGCCCTCTTTCCGGGCGCGCATCAAATGGCTAAGGCATCGGCACAGCAACCAGTCGGGGACAGGGCATGAAAGCGCGGATTTTCCAGAAACCCAAGAATGCGATGCAGTCCGGCCGGGCCGGAACGCAGCGCTGGATGCTGGAGTTCGCCCCCGCCGAGCGGCGCAAGGCCGATCCCTTGATGGGCTGGGCGGGCAGCGGCGACACGCGGCGCCAGCTTCGCCTGGGCTTCGCGAGCCGCGAGGAAGCGCTGGCCTATGCCGAAAAGAACGGCATCGAGGTGGAGGTGACACCGACGCCCGTCCGCACGCTGAAGATTCAGGCTTACGCCGACAATTTCCGTTAAGGACGGCGCTCGCCAGACCCGTCGCCCCCGCGAAAGCGGGGGCCGCAGGCGTGAGAGCACGACCGACAGCGGTCCCCGCCTGCGCGGGGACGACGGCTGACTCGTTTATTCCGTATCCGGCTGCAACAGCTTGTGCATGTGAGCGACGACATATTTCATTTCGGCATCGTCGACGGTGCGCTGCGCGGCGGCGCGCCATGCTTTTTCGGCTGTCTTGTAGTCGGGAAAAAAGCCCACGATGTCGAGGGCGTTGAGGTCGATAAAATCAAGGCCCTGCGGATCGCTGACGCGGCCGCCGAACACCAGATGCAACTTGCTCATCCGAAGGCTCCTGCCGATGGAAGTGGGGAGGGAAGGTGCCGCCCCCTATTCCCGCAAGGGCCGATAGGCAAGCAAGCTGTCATCCGCCTGTCAGAACTCAGAACTCTTCTTCGTCTGCCTGTTCTTCCTGCGCCTTGCGCCGGGGCAGCAGCGAGCCGAACAGCGCGCCGAGCGCAACCGCGCCCGCGAGCAGCGCCATCGGCTGCTGCTCGGCCATCGACTTGAGCTTGCCGTTCGCGCGTTTCGCCTGCGCCTTTCCCTTTTCCAGCGCCTGTTCGGCGGCTTCGCGCGCGACTTCGGCCTGTTCGCGGCTCAGCGCCGCAAGGTCGCTTGTCGCGGTGCGGGCGCGGTCATAGCCGTCCTGAAGGCGCTGCTTGGCCGCTTCGGCGCCGGCCTTGGCATTTTCGGCGGTCTTCTGGGCGATTTCATTCACTTTCGCGCCGGTTTCGCGCGCGGTTTCACTGAGGGGCTTCATCGTCATTCTCCGTTTCTTCCTGTTCGGTATCGCCGCGCAGCCTGCGGGCGCCCGCCTCGATCAGCGCGCGCAGCTTTTGCGCGGCGCGCGGGGCGTGCGCCTTGATCGGTTCGCGAAACAGCCATGCCAGCCCCGCCCCGGCGGCGATGGCGATCGGCAGGCGATTGTCGCGGAATTCCTCCCGCGCGATATGGGCGGCGTCCTCCAGCCCGACGCGCGCGCGATATTTGCCGCGATCGAGCAGCGCCGCCGGCTTGAAGGCGTCGTGCGCGGTGTTCAGCTTGCGGCGCAGTTCGGCGCGCTGGATCATCGACCGGCGCGCGGCGTTGATCAGGCGACCTCGCGATCCGGCCATCAGTCGTCCACTCCTTCGTTGGTCAGATCGGCGCGAAAGGCGGTGCGGACGTCGCCCGCGCTGCGCCTCGCGCGCCAGCCCGCGAATGCCGCCAGCGCCAGCAAGGCGGCCGCGACGATCAGCGTTGCGAACAGCGGGCCGACATATTGCGCCAGCACCAGGATCGCGCCGAACGCCACCGCCAGCATCGCCACCAGCAACGCGCAGGCGGCGACGAAGCCCCAGGCGGACGCCCATTTGACGCCATGCCCGGCCAGCGCACCGCGCGCCTCCAGCAACGCCAGCTCGGTCTTCGCGGTCGCGGCGAGATTGTCCACTACGTCGCGCACGATGATGTCCAGCGGCACGGGCGGCGGCGGCGAAGCCGGGCCGTCGGGCGCATAGCCGTGGCTGACATGATCATAGGGACGCTGATCGGGCTTTGCGTCGGGCGGCGGTGTCGGCATCGTGCGGGATCGGATCAGCTGTTGTCCGATCCGCCCTTCAGCATTCGGGCGAGCACGAAGCCGATCACGGCGGCGGCGCCCACGGCGACGGCCGGGCTTTTCTTCACGAAGTCGCGCGTCGAGGCCGCAAGCTCGTCCAGATCCTTCTGGTCGAGCGTCGAGGCCAGCCCGGCGACGGTCGCCGCGGCGGAGCGGGCATAGTCGCCATATTGCTTGCCGAACTTGCTGTCGACGGTTCCGGCGCTGTCCTCCAGCATCTTGGCGAGACCGCCGACCGCTTCGGCGGCCTTGTCCTTGCCTTTGGACGCCGCGTCGCGCGCGCGCGCGGAGGCCTGGTTGGCGAGCGTGGCGGCTTCGTCCTTCAGCGTGGCGGCCCGCTTCGACGCTTCGGCGCGGATCGTCTCGCGCGTCGCGGCGATCTGGTCGCGGATCGGGTGCTCGGCGGCGGCCTTCACCGTTTCGGGCTTGCGCGCGGGGGCCGCTTTGGTCGCGCCGGCCTTTGCCGGGGCCTTGGGACGGGGCGCGGCCTTCTTGGTCGCGGGGGTGGCGGCTTTGGCCATCGACAAATCCTCTTCTGCTGGTCGGGCGCGCGCCGAAGTCGATTCCGGTCGCGATCCCCTCTGGTCCTGTCTGACTATATAGCAAGGCGCGCCCAATGGTTCCATATGCCAGCAAAATTCCGATGGCGGTTGCACTGGCGGCATGTCGCCGATAACAGGCGGGCGCCCATTCACTCGGCCTTTTCGGGCCGCCAGCAGGACGACATCGCATGACCGCCATTATCGACATCCATGGCCGTGAAATCCTCGACAGCCGCGGCAATCCGACGGTCGAGGTCGATGTGCTGCTGGAAGACGGCAGCTTCGGCCGCGCCGCCGTGCCCTCGGGCGCGTCGACCGGCGCGCACGAAGCGGTCGAACTGCGCGACGGCGACAAGGCACGCTATCTCGGCAAGGGCGTGACCAAGGCCGTCGCGGCCGTGAACGAAGAGATCGCCGACGCGCTGATCGGCATGGATGCAGAGGATCAGCGCGACCTCGACATGGCGATGATCGATCTCGATGGCACGCCGAACAAGGGGCGGCTGGGCGCCAACGCGATCCTGGGCGTCAGCCTGGCCGCCGCGAAGGCGGCCGCCGACGCGCGCGGTCTGCCGCTCTATCGCTATGTCGGCGGGGTGTCGGCGCGCACGCTGCCCGTTCCGATGATGAACATCATCAATGGCGGCGAGCATGCCGACAATCCGATCGATGTGCAGGAATTCATGATCACGCCGGTAGGCGCGGGCAGCATCGCCGAAGCGGTACGCTGGGGCAGCGAGATTTTCCACACGCTGAAAAAGGGCCTGGCGCAAAAGGGTCTGGCGACGGCGGTCGGCGACGAAGGCGGCTTTGCGCCCAATCTCGCCTCGACGCGCGACGCGCTCGACTTCATCGCGGCGTCGGTCGATCAGGCGGGCTTCAAGCTGGGCAGTGATGTCGTGCTGGCGCTCGACTGCGCCGCGACGGAGTTCTTCCGGAACGGCAAATATGAGATCAGCGGCGAAAATCTCTCGCTGACGCCGGAACAGATGGCGGACTATCTGGCGGCGCTGGTGAACGACTACCCGATCAAGTCGATCGAGGACGGGATGAGCGAGGATGATTTCGCGGGCTGGAAGGCGCTGACCGACCTGATGGGTGACAAGTGCCAGCTGGTCGGCGACGATCTGTTCGTCACCAACCCGGCGCGGCTGGAACAGGGCATCGCCGACGGTCTCGCCAACTCGCTGCTGGTCAAGGTCAACCAGATCGGTACGCTGTCGGAAACGCTCGACGCCGTCGATATGGCGCATCGCGCGCGCTACACGGCGGTCATGTCGCACCGCTCGGGCGAGACCGAGGATTCGACCATCGCCGACCTGGCGGTCGCCACCAACTGCGGCCAGATCAAGACCGGCAGCCTCGCGCGCTCCGACCGGCTCGCGAAGTACAACCAGCTCATCCGCATCGAGGAGGAACTGGGCGACATGGCGCGCTTTCCGGGGATGGCGATTTTCGGGTGACGGGTGTTTGCGGGTAAAGTGCCGCTGACGCCTTGACCCCGCGAATCACTTGTGATTCAAGGGCCGGGATGACGCAGCGCCACAAATTCCGCAAATCGATGCACCGCGCCGTCGGTCCCGCGCTGGCGGTGATCGCGGTGCTGGCGATGATCGGCTATGCGATACTGGGTCCGACCGGACTCTATGCCTGGGGCGATTACAGCCAGTCGGTCGAGAAGAAGCGCATCGTCCTGTCGGAATTGACCAAGCGGCAGCGCGAGCTTCAGAACCGCGTCAACCTGCTCGACCGCGGGCGCGTCGATCCCGATCTGGCCGAGGAATATGTGCGCGAGAAACTGGGCGCCTATCACCCCGACGAATATATCATCCCGATGCCGGACGACGCGCAACGCTGAGGCGACGGGGACGGATGCCATCCGTCATGCTGAACTTGTTTCAGCATCCATGGCCCGATGGTTGCTCGTGAGGACAGTGCCAGTTGTTGTTTCACACAAAGACACAAAGGCACAAAGAAGGTGGCTGGGCCGACAGGCCCCTTATTCTTTCGACGGTACTGCTGGCCGCACTGTTGGAAGAGAAAGCTGCCTTGCGGAAAACGCGACTCTTTGTGCCTTTGTGCCTTTGTGTGAAATAAAAAACTCTGTGCCGGAAGGACAAGGCAGACCATGGATGCTGAAACAAGGGCGTGTCATCATTTAAGCAAGATGATTGCGGCGGCGAGATGGATAGCGCCGAGGAAGATGAGGGCACGCTTGTCGTA
>PHEM01000165.1 GCA_002842935.1 Alphaproteobacteria bacterium HGW-Alphaproteobacteria-13
AACGCACGATGCCGCCGAAGATGTTCACGAGGATCGCCCGGACCTGCGGATCGGCCAGGATCAGCTTGAACGCCGCCGCGACGCGTCCCTGATCGGTTCCGCCGCCCACGTCGAGGAAGTTCGCCGGCGCGCCGCCCGCCACCTGCAGCATGTCGAGCGTCGCCATCGCGAGCCCGGCGCCGTTGACGAGGCAGCCGATGTTCCCGTCGAGGCCGACGTACGCGAGATCCAGCTCAAGGCGTACCAGCGATCGACTGTGATTCCGGCGAACGTCGAGGTGGTCTCGTGGTATTCCTTCCTCCTGCGCGAGCTCGCCCGACCGTATCGGTCGGCGATGCATGGTCTGCGCATCGACGGGATCCACTGGGTCGAGGGCAAGTCGGTCCCATATGTGCCTGAGGACAAGACCGATGCCCATTATTTCTTGCACAGCACCCGTATCTATTCCGACAAGATCGCCAAGTTCATCTGCCGCTGCGACGCGCGTTCGGGTGGTGCCGTCATGCGGCGGCTGAAGTCCCGCTACGCGCACCTCATCATCGATGAGATCCAAGACATGGCGGGCTACGATCTCGACCTGCTCGAGTTGATCCTCCGGTCAGGCATTCCGGCGACGCTGGTGGGCGATCACCGGCAGGCGACCTTTGCGACCAACAATGCGGCGAAGAACAAGGGATTCGCCGGCCCGGCCATCATCAAGAAGTTCGAGCAGTGGAAGAAGGCCGGTCTCGTCACCATCGACTACGAATGCCACACGCACCGCTGCAACCAAGCGATCGCCGACCTCGGCGACGGCTTCTTCCCGCTCGAGCCGAAGACCATCTCGAGGAACGCGGTGGTGACCGGCCACGATGGGGTTTTCCTCGTCGCGAGCGCCGACGTCGAAGCATACATGGCCACCTTCACGCCGCAGGTCCTGCGTTATTCCGCGAAGACGAAGTGCGAGCCCTACGAGGCGATGAACTTCGGCGAGGCCAAGGGCCTGACCTTCGAGCGTGTCCTGATTTACCCGCACGGAAAGGCGGCTTCGTGGCTCGCGACCGGCAACCTCACTCATGTCGAGAAATCCGCGACCAAAATGTATGTCGCCGCTACTCGGGCACGGTACAGTGTAGCGTTCGTGTTCGACGGCAAAAGCTGTGCTATCCCCGCAACGCGCTGGATAAGATTGACGCAAGATCGAGTCTGAAACGGTTACCGTAGGACGGAACCGGGCAACAGGAAGACCGCCATCGTGTAACACAGCCGTTTTGACGATGCCGGCTTAAACGCCTAGGCAACCATAATTAAGGGTTGGCATAGCAGGGTGCCTTCGCTGAAAAGCAGGCTCGGCTTCACACAGACCTGATCTCAATTTGGCTCCCGTTCGCTCCCTTGTGGACGGAAAATCCGTTCGGGACGGCCTGCTGAACGAGTGGCACGTGTGAAATTAGGCCCACGGAACGCCGCTCACCCACGATGTTCTGGAGAACTTGCAGGACCTGGTCGAGCGTGCCGGCATCGTTTTCCGTGTCAAGGCTACCGAAGCCTTCATCGATGAATATGGTGTCGAGCCTGATGGCACCGTTTGTCATTTCGACGATGTCGGACAGGCCGAGTGCTAGGGACAAGGCTGCGATGAAGGTCTCGCCGCCTGAAAGCGTGATGATTTCACGGGCACGCCCGGTCTCGATATCATGGACGCGAACATCCAGTCCTCGCTTGGATCGGCCTCCAACGCTGACGGTGTCGCGCTCGAAGCGATATCGGCCGCTGGTCATCGGATCGAGGCGCAGGTTCGCTGCTTCGAGTACCTGATCGAACATCGCGCCGATGGCGAATGTCTCGAGACTGGTCCGCATCTCGTTCTGACCGTCAAAGGCTTCCGCAATAACCCGCAGCGCCCCCGAGGACTGCTCAAGGGCTAGAAGGTTTTCAAGCTGATCTGCCAGACTGGTCTGCAGATCGACAAGCGATTTGTGTTTCTGCTGGGCAGCAGCGCTATGCTTCACCGCCTCGTCTGCAGTGGCCTGTGCTTGAGCGCAGCTCAGACGATAGGGCTCGAGGCTTTGCCGCTGCGCGTTGCCGACCGCGTTTCTTGCCATCGTTTCGCGTGCGCGGGCTTCAACAAGGGCGGTGTCAAAGCCCGCGATTGCCTTCTCCAGTGCAGGGATTTCGGCAATATCGGGGATCGCCGCGCGATAGTCTGCCTCGGCCATCCCAAGCTCGGTAAGGCGGGCTTCAAATGCGGATCGCTTTGCGGCGAGATCGATCTCGGTGTCGCTGACTGCTGTCGAAGCGCTCTGAAGAGCGGCTGCTGCTTTGATAGCAATGGCATCGAGCTCGCGCTGCCTCGCATCGGCATCGGCAAGGGCCTGCTTCCGGCTGCTCAAGTCTGCGGTGGCGGCATCTATTGCGGTCTGCAGACTGTCTTGCTGACGCAGTTTTTCGGGGACCGATGCAATCTTCTCGTCGTACGCTTGGCGAACCAGTGCCTCGTCGGTCGTTGCCCTACCTAGTGCATCGCGAGCCTGTTGGAGAGCCTCTGTCGCTGCCAGCTTGCGCTTGCGTGCGTCATCCAGTTCATTGGTGAGAAGGCCGATATCGACGTCCGGGCCCAAAGCAATGATCTGGGCAAGGACGCGCTGAAAGTCGCCATCGATGTCGCTAACGCCGCGCTTCGGCTCTGCGAGCCCGTCCAGAACTGCACGCTTCGCGTCGAAAGTGGCACGGGCTGAACTGGCGGCAGCCTGGGCCTCGCGATCGGCCTTGGACGCGGCAAGGGCAGCGCCCTGAGCATCTCGCCACGCCTTTTCGAGTTCGCTCGCATCGCCTGATTCATGCGCCGGTTCGGGGTGGTCGCTGGCGCCGCAAACCGGGCAGGGGTGCCCTTCCTGCAATCGCTGGGCAAGGACGCTGGCCTGGGCTGAAAGAAAGGCGCGCTCGTGCGTCTCGGCGACAGCAACTGCTTCGGTATGGCGGGCCTGCGCGTCGCGGGCGATTGCAGATGGCTTCTCGCAGGCCTCCCGCGACAAGCCCACAGCCTGCTTAGCCTGTGCGTAGGCCTGCGCTGCGTCGAGCTCACTCTTCAAACCATCGCGTGTTCCGTTCAGCTTCTGCCGCTCAAGAGCATTCGCTTGGGCTGCCTCGAGCGCAGTCTCCTTTTCTTGGCAGAGATCAGACGCTTCAGTGTCAGTGGCGGTTGCTCGGGCATCCACCAGAACTTGTTTGTGGCGGTTCAGCTGGTCAATCTTGCGCACGAGGTCTTCGATCTCATGGTCGCGGGAGCGAAGATCGAGGAGCGTCGCACTCGCCGCAGAAAGAGCGTCGCTTGCTTCTCGGGCTTCAACTTCAGCGTTGGTGTGTGCTTCAATCGCTGCGCGGTAGCGCCTCTGGGCATCGGCGACGCTGGCATCGAGGTCCGATATGCGCCGCGCCAGCTCAGCCCGGGATTTGCGGGTTCGCATCGCCTCGAAAGTCTGGCCCTGTGCTTCGAGCTGCTTGAGTGCAGCGGACGCAGCCTCGACCTCGACAAAGCGCTTTTCCTGTTCTTCAGCGGCCGCATAGGCCTTGTTGGCCACTGTGAGCACAGCCGATGTTTCGGAGACCGTCAGCTGGGCAAATTCATACCGTTCAAGTGCCGATGCGATGCCGTCGGTGAGCTCGTCCGAGCTGCTAAAACCCTCGGTTTGAAGGCGGTTTCCGTGAAGGCGATAGCCATCTTCGATCTCGCGCTTGATGTTCGCGGCATCGGCTTTGAGCTTTTCGGTGAGCCGGCGGTAGAGAGAGACGTCGAACAGCTCCCGCAGAATCTCGAGCCGGTCCTTGCTGTTCGACACCAAGAAACGCTCGAACCTGCCTTGCGGCAACAGGACAATCTGGCGGAACTGTTGTGCGCCATAGCCGAGAAGACCTTCGACATGGCTGAGGACGGCACTGACCTTCTTTTCTGCGAGCGGAACGCCGCAGTTATTCGGACCGACATCATCGATTGCGACGTCCGATACGTCGAACAGCCAGGCAGCGTGTGGCTGCATGGTGTGACCCTCGCCTCGCGCCTTCGGCCGTGCCTGGTCAGGTTGACGCTTGACGTAGTATCGCTTGGATCCCAGTTCGAATTGCAGGCTTACTTCGGTTAGCAGGTCCTCATGCGCAAAGTCAGACCGCATCGTACCGATGCCTTGCTCCTCCTTGGCGCCCTCGCCAAACAGGGCGAAGGAAATCGCGCTGAAGATCGACGACTTGCCTGATCCGGTGGGACCGTAAATCCCGAAAAGGCCGGCGTCTGTCGCTTCGCGGAAATCAATCGTCTCCGCGCCGCCATAAGGACCGAAAGCGCTGAGTGTGAGCTTGATAGGCTTCATGCGTCTTCCTCCATCGTAGCGAAGGATTGCAGCGCGGACGCCACAATCTGCCCTTCCGCGTCGGACAGCGGTTCACCACGAATAAATTCGAGGAATGCGGAGGAGAGCGTCTGCGGGTCATCAATGGCAGCGCGCTGTTCTTCGAGGCGCTGCTCTACTGGTCGTTCGTTGCGCTCGTAGGAGAGCTGAACGGCATTGGGATAGAATGCCCTGATTCTCTTCATCGGATCGATCTGCGGGGTGTCGTCCGTGAGAACGACGCGGACGATGTCTTTGTACACTTCCGTGGCCGCGAGCAGCTCGAGCAGCTTGCCCCGAACGGTTCTAACCCGACGCAGCGGCCGCAGCGCCACTTCGGTCACCATGACAGTGCCGTCGGCCGCAAGGTCGATCAGGCTGACCGACTTCTGCTGACCTTCCTCATCGAACCCGAATGCCAAAGGTGCGCCGGAATAACGGATGTAATCCAGTCCGACCGGTTGCGGGCGGTGAAGGTGCCCAAGGGCCACATAGTGTGCGCCCTCAAAGGCAGCCGCCGACACGGTCTCAATCCCGCCGACCATGCGCGTCAGGGGGCGCTCGCTCTCGCTGGTAGCCGCGCCGTCGACAAAGGCGTGGGCGACGACAACCCAACGCATTCCCTCAGCCAAGTGCTTGCGAGCGCTGGCAATCTGGGCCCGGATGACATCTGCAGGGCAGGCGATGCCGTCGTCTTCGAAGCACATGCGCGCAGCATATTCGAAGGCAAAGGGCAGGGCGGAGATGGCCACCGGACCGTGGTCGTCGGAAATCACGAGCGGTCGCTCATCTTCATCCAGTGGTCCGCGCACAATCGCCGCGCCTCCATCTGCAAGAACGCCCATCGCCCCGATCTGCGCGGCTGAATCGTGATTGCCAGCGATCATGACGATCGCCGCATCGGACGCTGCACGCACGGTTCTGAGAAACTGAGAGAGACGGGTGATCGCGCTTTGCGGCGCGTTCGCCCGGTCGAAAATGTCGCCGGCGATGATCACGACATCGGGGCGTTCATCATCGATCACCGCGAGGATCTGGACGAGGATATGGTCATGGTCATCGTCCAAGGACAGGCCATGGAATTGGCGACCCAGATGCCAGTCGCTGGTGTGCAAGATACGCATTAGCTTGTCCTCGAATCCAAGTGCATATAATTTTTATATAGACGAGCGGGAGGCCGTCAAGTAGGGTTCGGGCATGGACGATCCTGCCCTCAAGCCTGCAATGCTTGCTCGCCTGGTCTATCTCGACAGGTGCCTGACATGGCGCGGGCAGGTGAATCGCAAGGACCTGATTGAGCGTTTTGGGATCTCGTCTCCGCAAGCGGCAATCGATCTGAGGGAATATCTCGAGCGGGTTGCAGAGCCGGAGCCTCGCTATGACACGGTCCGAAAGTGTTATGTTGCCGACCTTCACCATCGCGGCTTGCCTTTTGTGGAGGATGCAGGCTCACCGGATGAGTTTGTCGGCCATCCCACTTTGAGCGGCTTATCTGTTCTGCCTTCACCGGCCCGGCAGTGCCCGCCATTTGTAATGCGGCGCCTTTGGCAGGCGATCGCGCAGCGGCAGAAGATCGAGATCGGCTATGTGTCGATGTCGAGTGGGCTGCGCCAGAACCAATGGATTGCGCCGGCGCATTTTGCCTCCGACGGCGAGCGCCTGCACGTTCGGGCGTGGAGTTTCCACCACCGCGAATGGCGCGATTATGTTCCGGTCCGGGTCCATCATGACAGTACTTTCGACGTGACGCCGGTCGGCGAAGACCTTCCGCGCGATGCTGACTGGGAAGAGTTCGTCGAAATCCGGCTTCGACCGCTTAGCAGCCTCACGGAAGAGCAGCAGGCCGCTGTCCGGCTAGAATATGGGTTCACGCAGGAGGTTCTGAGCTTCGAAGTCCGCAGGTCGCTAGAATTCTATGTTGAGCGACGATGGGGTCTCAACCGAACGGGCGCGCGACTGGAACGTTGCTAGCCTCGTCGTGCGAGCAAAGTCTGCTACTTCAAGGAAAGGACCTGACCATGGTTGGAAACACGACAGTCGATCCGCTGGCATGGGCATCGGCGGTGACAAAGCCGGAAATTGCCACGGTCAGGAACCTAAGAACTGGCCATGTGCTTGATGTCCGCCGTCTGATCCGGGCATTCCGGTATGAGCACGCAATTTTGCTGCGTCAGAGTCTCAAGGCGCTCGTCAAACGAGATGAAGCACGCCTGGTCTGCGCGACGTGCGGTGTTCCGATCTATCTGGCTTGCAGCACGACCAAGCGGTTCTTCTTTCGGCATCGCTATGAAGATGGCTCGTGCCCTGCTGTCACGCGAACGGAGCTGAGCGAAGCCGATATCAGGGCCATGAAGTACCGCGGCGCTCAGGAGAGCGCGGCGCACAAGCGGATCAAGGAATTTCTTCTCCGAAGCCTCTCGGCCGACCCCCGGTTCAAGGACGTAGCATCGGAAAAGACCTGGAAAGCGAGCGAAGGTCTGAGCGGTCTGCGCCGACCCGACGTTTCAGCGCGGACGGACACCGGCAGGTTGGCCTTCGAAGTGCAGCTGAGCACCACCTTCTTGGACGTCGTGCTGAGCCGGAAGGAGTTTTATCGAGCCGAAGGGGCGGCACTTGTGTGGATCCTACCGAGTTTCCACCCGAGCTATCGGCGCATGACCGATGACGACATCTTTTTCGGGAACAACTCCAACGTTTTTGTTGTCGATGAGAAAAGCGCGGCTGCGTCCGAAGCGGCAGGGACATTCATCATGACATGCTGGTATCGTAAGCCGCTGATACAGGGTGGCGAGATAGTCGATGAGTGGGCCGAGCGCCAGGTCCGCTGGGATGAGGTCACGGTCGATGTGGACCGCCAGACTATTGTCGCATTCGACTATGGGCAGGAGGCAGCAAGACTCCGCGAAGAGCTCAGGGTCGCCCGGTTGGAAATGATCGCCGCTGCCGAGGCTGCCGAATGGCAAGCCCGGGAAGACCGGGAGAATGAGCTGCGCGAGCAAGTGCTTCGATTCGTTCTCAATGTCTCGCATGATGAAGATCACCTGCCACGACACAAGGCATGGCTGCTCCTTAATGATCGCCTTCGTTCGATCGGATACGGGCTCGACGGGGAATACCCTGATCTCCAGACCGCCAATCGCGTCGTCCATCTAATTGAGAGCGCAAGGGCGGGAAAGCCGGTTGGCTTCGGTTACAGGAGCCTTGCTGAACTTGGGCATCATCTCATCCACCAGCACCCCGAGCTGCTTCTCGCCTTCGGCCACATGCTGCGCAGGTTTGGAACGAAAGAGGCGCTGTATCGAGACGATCAAACGGGGAAGCTGAAGGCAAAGCTTGAGGCGGTGCGGGCTGACCTGCTCCATGACCCGAAATACAGGATGGCAGATGATCAGGAGCGCCTGTGTGCGTTCCTATCGGAGGGAGCGTCTCGTAAGGCGCGACCTGACAATGACAATCCTGATCGGTCCGGACGCGCGGCGGCTTAATCGGGTAGCAGCCACCAGAAGAACACGATCAATGTGGCTTCTCGCGCTCCCTACCGCTGCAGCCTTTTTTAGGCAAAGCAATCGAATTATTATGGCGGCTTCAGGTTAAACCAGACGATCGATTCCGCGATCTTGAACAACAGAGCCGGGTCGAATGCCTGTTAACTCACGTTCCTACGTCGCATCATATTAAAGCAGCCTCGCAATGAACCGACTTAATTGCTGTAATGAGTTTGTGCGGCAGTCGCGCAGGTCACCTGTAAGTTGGCTCACTATCTCTATCGGAAGCTCGGCGTACGGCAAAACCTCAGCCTGAAGTTCCTCGAGCGTAACAATTTGCCGGGGCTGGCCACCACGCCAGTGCCGCACAACGGGATCGCGGCCTGCATCGGCAGCGCCGAACACCACGACGAAAAACGTCCCCAGCCCCGGGTCCCAGCCAACAGCAACCTCAAAGATATCCGAGTGCTCAGGCAATGGCTTCAACGAATACCGGCTCATCGGCTCACCTGTCGCTTGCCAGCATGATAGTCACGACGCGGACGCTCTGCTGCGCGTCCCACGGCATCTCGGCCCCCCAGGAAAACGTCCCGTCATTGGCGTAGACGTCGACCTTCCAGAAGATCTTGCGCCCCTGGAACTCGACCGCACCGAAGTCACGCTCGCCGTGAGGGTCATTCCCCGGATCCATAGGGGTCTCATTGATCAGCCTGCGCAGCGCGGCCTGACCCAGCATCAAACTGGCTTGACGGGCGCCGGGGTCCTCGGCGTCGCCAGCAAGGATGTCGGCCAGCGCCCGCGTGAACACAGTGCGCGAGGTGGGCAACGAACCTGCGCGGGCCGCATCATTGAGCCTAGCGATTTCGGGGGTGTGGTCAGCAGCGAGCGGGGCGGATTGGGCAAGTTGGGTCATGGGTTCTTCCTTTCAAGATTGATCCCCCGCCGAGTGCCCCCTCCCCTCCGCTGTCCGGTTGACGGGGCCTGATCGTTCACGCTACGTTCTTTTGGAAAGGACCCAGCCATGCCCGCCCCCAGCCACCTCGACCATTTCGATCTCGACATCGGCCTGCGCGATGCGTCGTGCGACGAGAACCTGCCGCCGGTGCGCCGGGCGATCGCGGCGCTGTGCATCGGGGTCGGCGTAGACGATGCCTATCTGTCGGTCCTGGAACTGCGCGAGGCGGTGTCGTTGGTGCATGAAAACGCCCCGGGCGGACGGGCGAAACTCGCGGGAATCCTCAGCACGCAGTGCGACGATTTCCAGCGGGCGATCTATTATTGCCTTGCCGGGCGCGGGGTGGTCGAGATGGCCGAGGCGATGGATTGGCTGCTGACGATCCTCAAGGCCCGCGGCCGGACTGCGGCCTGGCTCAGCCGGTCGCTGGTTCGCCGCAAGGACCTCGTTTCTCCGTACGTAGCTGAAGCACCTGACGGGCCGCTCGTATCGGCCAGCCCGGATTTCGAGCTCGGGCAATCGTGGTTCGTTGAGCGCGGGCCAGGCCCCTACTGATCGTCCGGTTCGTCATCGTTGCAGGTGACGACCCGCGAGACGGTGCGCCCCGGCGCCGCCTTGCTCGCCAAGACCACGCGAAAGGGCTGCAGCGGGTTGCCAGTCTTGACCACGGCGGTGTCGCCCTGGACGTGCTCGGCAACCCGGGTGGCGATCCGGTTGGCGTTCTCGATGCTGCACAGGCGCGCCCGCTTGGACGAGCGTTGCGGTTGGACGGGGTCGGTCATGGCGCTGCTCGCTAGATGTCGGGTCAGGAGGTTGACGGGGTGGCGGGTGGCGGCACGATCGTCCACGCCCGGCTCATCAGCTTGCTGATCTTCACACCAACCCCGTCGCTGACCCGGCGCAGGATGGTCTTGCGGCCTGCCTGGACGACGCGGAAGCTACGCTCGCTCTGCCCGTCGGTGAAGGTCAGCGGCTCGGCCAGCACTAGCATGTCGCCCGGCGCCGGCTTTCTGCGCGACGTCAGCGCCAAGCGCTGGCGGCAGTGCTCCCGCCACTGGGCGGCGTATTCGTTGCCGGGCGGTCCCAGTAGATCTAGGATCGAGGCCGGACAATCGTAGCTGTAGGGACCCATCGTCTCGCTCATGTCCTTGTAGCCAAACTCCTCGCCGCTTCGCGCGCCGGGGTTCCATTTGACCAGGCAGATGATTGCGAATGTCTCGCGCGGAGCTTCGAGGTCATAGCTCTGGCAGGCGGCGTAGTAGGCGCCCGAACGAACGGTCGATTTCAGGACACGCAGGCCGGTTTCCCGGCCCTTCTCGGGGTCCGGCGGGGTGTGCACTGGTTGTCGAGATAGGCCTTCGGCGTAGCAAACGGGGCCATGCCGCCGCGGGACATGAACAGCCAACCCATGGGCTTGTCTCCTAGACGAGCGCCTGTTGGCGCGGATTGATGGAAAGGCCGGTCTCGCGAACGACGAGCGCGCGGAAGCTCTGCGGTGCAGCAAGGACGGCGATGTCGCAGAAGTGATTGCTCATCCCCAGGTAATCCTGACGGCCCTTGCATCGGCGGAACATCACCTCGCGGCCCGGGCGCACGCAGGGGATTGAGACCTGGACGTAGATCTCGTCGCCGTGGAGCGTGATCTCGCCCGAGACGGCAGGACCGGCGAAGTTGCTGCGCAGGTCGAACTGGTCGGGCTCCAGCCCAAGGTGGCGCGCCGCCACCCGCAGCGCCGAGCGGGCCTCGCGGTGGAAGGCGCGCTTGGCTTCAGGATCGTAGCCGATGCCGCGCCGTGCCAGCGCGACGAGAGCGGGCTTCGATTTAAGCTCGTCGATCTTGGTGAGGCACTGCCGGCGCAGCGGCAAGTCTTCGGCAAAGGTTTCATCGGCCGCGTGGCCGAGCGCGATGCGGCCGACGTGGCGCGCGAGCAGGATGGTCGCGGGATCGCGTGCCGGATCGATACCGGCGTTGCGTGCGTCCTGCATCGCATCGACGACGGCCTGAGTTGCCGTGGCAATGGTCGCGAGGCCATCGGGCTGCAGGGCACGGCGATAGCGGAAGTCGAGATCGTAGTTCATCGGTGAAGTCTCCCTTTGCGCCCCCTGGCGCATCGGGCTCCCACCCCCTCCCCTTCCCGTTCGTCCTGCGAACGGGCCTGGGCCGTCGCACCGTGGGTACCGTCAAGCCGCCTCCTTGAGATCGCCCGTAAGCGCTGGATCGAACTGGCGCAGCCACTTGACCGCCTGCTCGGCCTTGGCGGCTGCGTGCAGGATCGCAGTCTTGTCCCCACGCAGGATCTTCATCCAGTGATGGATATAAGAGGCGTGGCTGTCGTGAATCTCATTGGGGAGGCCGTATTCAGCGCAGAGGGTAGCCTGGCAGAGCGAGGCGATATATCCTGACAGTCCAGCCCCAATCTGACTTCCGACGCCAATTTTCCGGACGCGCGTCATGCCGCCAGCTCCTCGGGCTGGGGTTGCTGGGCGTGCATCCAGTCGGCTGCGGCCTGTGCCTTGCTGGCGGCGGTGAAGATGGCGCGAGGGTCGTCCTTCAGCACGCG
>PHEM01000166.1 GCA_002842935.1 Alphaproteobacteria bacterium HGW-Alphaproteobacteria-13
CTCGCCGAATATGAAAAGGACCCCGAAGTGCTGGCGAAAAAGGCGATGGAGGTCGCCGCCGACATCTGCGTCTATACCAACGACCAGTTCACGTCCGAAACCATTGAAATCCGGGGCTGACTCTCCATGAACAAAGATTTGACTCCGAAGGCGATCGTCGCCGTACTGGACACGCATATCATCGGCCAGGACGCGGCGAAGCGCGCGGTCGCAGTGGCGCTGCGCAACCGCTGGCGGCGCCAGCAGCTTGGTCCCGACCTGCGCGATGAGGTCAGCCCCAAGAATATCCTGATGATCGGTCCCACGGGCTGCGGCAAGACGGAGATATCACGGCGGCTGGCGAAACTCGCCGACGCGCCCTTCATCAAGGTCGAGGCGACCAAGTTCACCGAGGTCGGCTATGTCGGCCGTGACGTCGAGCAGATCGCCCGCGATCTGGTGGAAGAAGCGGTGCGACTGGAAAAGGACCGCCGCCGCGAGGCCGTGCGCGCCGCCGCCGAGGAAGCGGCGATGGAACGATTGCTCGATGCGTTGACCGGCAAGGGCGCGAGCGAGGCGACGCGCCAGAGTTTCCGCCAGCGCATCCGCGAAGGTCATCTCGACGACAGCGAAGTCGAAATCGAAGTCGCCGACGCTCCGTCGATGCCGTTCGAACTGCCCGGCCAACCGGGACAGATGAGCATGATCAACCTGTCCGACATCCTCGGCAAGGCGATGGGCGGACCGCCCAAGAAGCGACGCAAGCTGTCGGTGCTGGAGGCCGCGACGCGGCTGATCGAGGAAGAGCAGGACAAGCGCCTCGACCAGGATGACGTCGCGCGCGTCGCGCTCGCCGATGCGGAAGCGAACGGCATCGTCTTCCTCGACGAGATCGACAAGATCGCCGTCAGCGACGTGCGCGGCGGATCGGTGAGCCGCGAGGGCGTGCAGCGCGACCTGCTGCCGCTGATCGAGGGCACGACGGTCGCGACCAAATATGGGCCGATGAAGACCGACCATGTGCTGTTCATCGCGTCGGGCGCCTTCCACGTCGCAAAGCCCAGCGACCTGCTGCCCGAGCTTCAGGGCCGCCTGCCGATCCGCGTCGAACTGGGCGCGCTGACCGAGGCGGATTTCGTCCGCATCCTGACCGAGACCAAGGCCGGACTGCCCGAGCAATATTCGGCGCTGATCGCGACCGAGGGCGTGACGCTGAGCTTCACGCCGGACGCCATCGCCCGCGTCGCGAAACTGGCCGCCGAGGTCAATGAAAAGGTCGAGAATATCGGCGCCCGCCGCCTCCAGACGATCATGGAGCGGCTGGTCGAGGAGATCAGCTTCACGGCCGAGGACAAGGTGGGAACGGCGCTGGAGATCGACGCCGCCTATGTCGATGGCCAGCTCGCCGATGTCGTTGGGGATACGGATCTCAGCAAATATGTGCTTTGACCGGGCTAAATTCAAAAACCGTTGGTCCTGAGGAGGGGCTGAGCGAAGTCGAAGACCCGTCTCGAAGGACGCTGGCGCGGCGCCAAGTCCTTCGAGACGCCATTTCGACAAGCTCAATGGCTCCTCAGGACCAACGGTTCAATATCGTAGAGGCAAGGCCGTCCGTCCACCGAACTTCATTTGACTTTCGCGCGCCGTCAATGCGATGAACGGCGGGGCGCGGTCGCCACGGGTTGCAACCGGCCGCGACGGAGACAGCAATGACGGATGAGGACGCCCCGGCACAGGGCGAGTTGGCGATCACGCGGACCGGCGATCGTTTGCGCATCGCGCGCGAGGCGGCGGGCCTGTCGCTCGCCGATGTGGCGACGCGCACGCGCATCACCCAGCGCCATTTGGAAGCGATCGAGAAATCCGAATTTTCCGAACTGCCGGGCCGCACCTATGTCACGGGATTCGCGCGCGCCTATGCCCGCGCGGTCGACTTGCCCGAAGCCGAGATCGGCGCCGACGTCCGCCGCGAACTGGAAGAAGAACAATATGGCGCGCGGCCGGCTTACGAAGCCTATGAGCCGACCGATCCCGCGCGTCTTCCCACGGCGCGGCTCGCCTGGACGCTGGTCATCGTCACGCTGCTGCTCGCTTCGGCCTATGGCGTGTGGCGCTTCCTGTCGGTCGAGCCTGACGAGGCGCTGATCGCGGCGCAGAACCGCGACGCCGACGCATCCGAAGCGCCCGCGACGGACGCGAGCGGGACCGCCGCCGTCAAGGGCGGAAACGCCGCCGCCGTGCCCGCCAACGCCCCGGTCGTGCTGACCGCCGTCGGATCGGCGTCGGTGTGGATCGGCTTTGACGACGCGACGGGCAAGACCGAAAACTGGCGGACGCTCGACCCCGGCGAAACCTATGAGGTTCCGCCCGCCTATATCGAGCAGTTCACGCTGCGCACCAGCCGCGCGCAGGCGCTCAAGATCACGGTTGGCGGCCGCGAGGTCGGACAGATCGGTCCCGCCGACACGCTGGTGAAGGCCATTTCGCTGAAACCCACGGACCTGTTGACCGAGACCGGCACCGGCGCGGCCGCCAGCCCGCAGGCGGCGCCGAAAGCCAAAAGATAGGTTCGGCTCCGCCCGGCTTGCTTTTTCCGGGGACGTTCCGGCCCGCGCGAACGGCGGCGCGCCGATTTTGGTTTGCGCTGGCGATGCTAGCGGCGTTATGACGGCGATGGTTAATATTCGCGGTTAATATGTGGGGGTCGTGACGGCAGATGATGAAGCGGCATATCTTTTTTCTCGGCGCGGCGGCGATGGCCCTGTCGGCAACGCCCGGCTGGGCGCAGCAGGCCGGGCTGGACAAGCGCGTCGAACGGCTCGAAAAGGAGATGCGCGCCGTGCAGCGCTCGGTCTTTCCGGGCGGCAGTCCGACCTTCTTCGAAGGCGAGATCGCGCCCGACAATGTGACGGGAGAGCGCGCCCGCAGCGCCGCCCCGGTCATCGACCTGACGGCGCGCGTCGACGCGCTCGAGGCGCAGCTTCAGTCGCTGACGGGACAGACAGAGCAAAACGCTTATCAGCTTCGCGAACTGGAAAAGCAGTTCACGGCCTATAAGGCCGAGATGGACAAGCGTTTCGCCGAACCGGCGGCGGCGCCCGCCGCCCTGACGCCGGCCGCGGCAACGCCCCCGGCCACCGTCCCGACCACGACCGCCGCGGCTGCCCCGGCGAAGAAACCGGCGGAAAAACCGGCCGCCGCCGCCGCGTCCACGCCCGATGCCGCGCGGCTGGCACTGGTGAAGAAAGTCGAGATTCCCGCCACGGGAAACGAGACCCAGGACGCCTATGACTATGGCTTTCGCCTCTGGAACGCCAAGCTCTATCCCGAGGCACAGGCCCAGCTCAGGCAGGTGGTCGAGAAATGGCCGAAGAGCGGCACGGCCAGCTATGCCCAGAACCTGCTCGGCCGCGCCTATCTGGACGAAGGCAAGCCGAGCCTGGCCGCCGTCGCCTTCTATAATAATTACAAGGACCGCCCCAGCGGCGCGCGCGCGCCGCACAGCCTGATGTACATGGGCATCGCGCTCGACAGGCTCGGCCGCAAGGCCGACGCCTGCAAGGCCTTCCGCGAGCTTGAGGAGGTCTATGGCGACAAGGCGCCGCAGGATGTCCGCACCGATGCCGCCGCCGCAAAAGCAAAAGCAGGCTGCTGACGCCCACGCCGCCGTCGAACGGCTGGGCGGCGACCTCGCGTCGCTGCTGGGGACGGACTGGCAGGAGCGGCGGCTCGGGGTCGCCGTGTCGGGAGGTCCCGATTCCATGGCCCTGTTGTGGCTGGCGGCGTCGCTGCTGCCCGGACAGGTCCGGGCGGCGACGGTCGACCACGGCCTGCGTCCCGGCTCCGACGACGAGGCGCGCATGGTGGCGAGCTTCTGCGAGCGCGAGCATATCCCGCACGCGACCTTGCGCCCGCCGCAGCCGATCGGCGGCTCGCTTCAGGCGGCCGCGCGCGCCGAGCGCTATCGCCTGCTCGAACAATGGCGGCAGGCGAACGATCTCGACCATATCGTCACGGCGCATCATGCCGACGATCAGCTGGAGACGATGGTGATGCGCCTCAACCGCGCGAGCGGCGTCGGCGGGCTGGCGGCGATCCGCGCGCGCAACGGCGCCGTGCTGCGCCCGCTGCTCCACTGGCGCCGCCGCGACCTGACCGCGATCACGCTGGAGAACGACCTGCCCTTCGTCGATGACCCGTCGAACAGCGACAGGCGTTTCGACCGCGCCCGGCTGCGCCACGCGCTGCAATCGCAGTCGGTCATCGATCCCGAGGCGGCCGCGCGCTCGGCGCGCTGGCTGGCCGAGGCCGATGACGCGATCGGCTGGGCCGCGCGGCGGCTGATCGCGGGCTGGCCCGACGCCGCCGACATCGGCGTGATCCGCGACGAAGCCTATCCGGCGGAAATATTCCGCCGCATCGTCGCGCTGCGGCTGCGCGCCAACGATCCCCGGCTGGCGTTGCGCGGCGCGGCGCTGGGCGGCGTGATCGAGGCGATGCACGCGGGACGCCGCGCGATGGTCGGCGCGTTGCTGATCGACGCGGTGGCCGATCCCGACGTCCCGATCTGGCGCATTTCCCGCGCGCCGCAGCGGAAAGACGTGAAAAAGGGCTGATTGGCGCATTGTCATTTAACGCGATTATCCTATCTTGTGAGGATGAGCGCGGCGCGGCGATTTCGCGTTTCGCGCAGTTTTGGAAAGAAGCCGGATGCAGGACGACAAGGAACCGCAGGGCAACCCCTGGATGAAGAGCGTGATGATCTGGAGCGGCATCTTGCTGGCCATGCTCCTTGTCGCCTCGATGTTCGGCGGCGCGGCGCAGCCCGCGGGCGCGGCGCTCGCCTATTCCGAGTTCCGGCAGAAGGTCGAGGACGGCAGCGTCAAGGAAGTCGTGCTGTCCGACGACAAGGTGACGGGCGTGATGGCGAACGGCGACCGCTTCACCGCCAATGTCGTGCGCGACCCCGAACTGCTGAAGATGCTGAACGAGCATGGCGTCAAATATGACGGCAAGGCGACGGAGACCGGCAATGTCTGGGTCTATCTGCTCGTCCAGTCGCTGCCCTTCCTGCTGATCCTCGGCATCGCCTTCTTCGTGTTCCGGCAGGTTCAGAAGAATAATGGAACGGGCGGAGCGATGGGCTTCGGCAAGTCGCGCGCCAAGATGCTGACCGAAAAGCAGGGTCGCGTGACCTTTGACGATGTCGCGGGCATCGACGAGGCGCGCGAGGAATTGCAGGAAATCGTCGAGTTCCTGAAGGACCCGACCAAATTCTCCAAGCTCGGCGGCCAGATTCCCAAGGGCGCGCTGCTCGTCGGTTCGCCCGGCACCGGCAAGACCCTGCTCGCGCGCGCGATCGCGGGCGAGGCGGGCGTGCCCTTCTTCACCATCTCCGGCTCCGACTTCGTCGAGATGTTCGTCGGCGTTGGTGCGTCGCGCGTGCGCGACATGTTCGAGCAGGCGAAGCGCAACGCGCCGTGCATCGTTTTCATCGACGAAATCGACGCCGTGGGCCGCCATCGCGGCGCGGGACTGGGCAACGGCAATGACGAGCGCGAACAGACGCTGAACCAGCTTCTCGTCGAAATGGACGGGTTCGAGGCGAATGAAGGCATCATCATCGTCGCCGCGACCAACCGCCCCGACGTGCTCGACCCCGCGCTGCTGCGTCCCGGCCGCTTCGACCGCCAGGTCGTCGTGCCGCGCCCCGACATCGAGGGCCGCCAGAAGATCCTGGAGGTCCACACGCGCAAGAAACCGCTCGCGCCCGACGTCGACCTGCGCCGTATCGCGCGCGGGACGCCCGGTTTCTCGGGCGCCGACCTGGCCAACCTCGCCAACGAGGCGGCGCTGCTCGCGGCGCGCAAGGGCAAGCGCCTGATCGCCAGCGACGAGTTCGAGGAAGCCAAGGACAAGGTGATGATGGGCGCCGAGCGCCGGTCGATGGTGATGACCGAGGACGAGAAGAAGGCGACCGCCTATCACGAGGCCGGTCACGCGCTCGTCTCGCTGCACGTCGAGGGCAACGACCCGCTGCACAAGGTGACGATCATCCCGCGCGGCCGCGCGTTGGGCGTGACGTGGAACCTGCCCGAGCGCGACCGCTATTCGACCAATATGAAGCAGATGAAGGCACGGCTCGCGCTCTGCTTCGGCGGGCGCATCGCCGAGCAGCTGATCTATGGCAAGGACGAGCTGAACACCGGCGCCTCCAACGACATCCAGCAGGCGACCGACATGGCCCGCGCGATGGTGATGGAATATGGCATGTCCGAAAAGCTGGGCTGGCTGCGCTATCGCGACAATCAGGACGAGGTGTTCCTGGGCCACAGCGTGTCGCGCGCGCAGAATATGTCGGAGGAAACGGCCCGGCTGATCGACGCCGAAGTCCGCCGTCTGGTCGAGGAAGGCGAAAATGTCGCGCGCAAGGTGCTGACCGATCATATCGACGAACTCCACCTGCTGGCGGCCGCGCTGCTCGAATATGAAACGCTGTCGGGCGAGGAATCGAAACGGGCGATCAAGGGCGAGGATATCGGCCGCGAAAATGATCAGGACAAGCCCGGCACGCCGGTTTCCGGCCACGCCGGATCGCTGCCGCAGATCAAGCGCAAGCCCCGCCCCTTCGGCGACGCCAACCCGCAAGGCGCATGACGGGCGCAAGGGCGAAACGGCTCGTCGAGGCGCCGGTCGCGGCGCTCGGCGCGGGCGTCCTGCTGTGCGGCATGGCGCCTGGCGACATGAACATCGCCGCCTTTCTGACGCGCGCGGACTCCATCGCCCGGCTCGGCCCGCTGGCGCTGGCGACGCCCGAGGGCCACCGGTTGAAAGGCGAAGTCGTCGCCGCCGCGCAGCGATACAAGGCGCGCATCGACGCGCAGCGCAGGGCGGGCGTGCGGACGACCAGTTGCCCCCCCGAAACCGGATCGATGGAA